>JAEZSU010000325.1 GCA_023421635.1 Actinomycetes bacterium
CGATGAGCCCGCTGCCGATCGAACCCGAACCCGAGCCCGGTCCGAGCAGGCCGCCGCCGGTGCAGCCGCCCCCGCTGCCGGGGAAGCCGCCGCTGCCGAGCAGCGGACCGTCGGGCGTCGGGATGACCACGGGCGGGCCCGGGTCGCGCGGCACGCGGATGTCGGTCGGGGTGCCGTTGTCGATGACGGCCCCGTGCTCGTCGATCACCGCGTAGCCCTGCATCCCTCCGCCGACCGGCGCGTCGTGGTCCGGGTACTGCGGGAAGCTGCGCGGCGGCACCCCGGGGTTGCCGCCGCCCGAACCAGGGGTGCCACCGCCCTGCGCGCCGGGGTTGCTGGACCCGGGCACCTCGAAGTACCCGTCCGGCGGCTCCGGGATGTCCCTCCCGAGGTCGTCCAGCTTCCCGGAGATCTGCTCCACCGCGGCCTTGGCCTCCTTCTCCCGCCGGTCGCCGAAGAACGCGTTCGCCGCGGCGATCGCACCCTCGCCCACGAGGATCGCGATGGGGCCGACGGCGATCGTGGCACCGACCTCCGCACCGCGGATCATGGCGGTCTGTTCCGGGGTGAGCGACCCCGCGCCGAGCTGGGCCAGCGCGGCCTCCGCGTCCTCCTTCACGGCGTTCGCGGCGGACACCGCCTTCGGCAGGTCCTCGGCGAGGTAGTCGATCAACGCCTGGGTGTCAGTGCGGGCCTGGTCCAGCGTGAGGCCCGCCTCGAGCCCGGTCGCGCCGGTGAGCCCGGTGTCGCCGGCGACGTTCTTGAGGATCGTCTGCAGCTGGTCGAGTGACGCCTTCGTCTGCTCCAGGTGGGGGAGGTCCCAGTCGGTCCCGGTGGCGAGGTTGCGCAGACGTTCTTCCCAGGTGCTCATTGCAGACTCCCCGAACGGTGGGTGCGGTTGTTCCTGATGACGATGAGGGCCGTGACGACGCCCAGGATGAGCAGCACGGCCACGGCGATGCCGATGATGAGCAGGATCGGCGGGCCTGCGGCGGCGGGCGGTGGAGTCCCGGCTTCGTCCGGGTCGCCGACCGGGGCGGGATCGATCGCCGCGTAGGCGGCGGCCAGCCGCTCGTCGGAAGGGCGGTCACCCCCGCCGACCGCGTAGCTCTTGTCGAGGAGCGGGTTGGTGTCGTCGTACTGCGTCGGGTCCACGCCCAGCAGATGGGAGAACGACGCGAGGCCGTAGCCGAAGCCGTCGCTGTCGTCGAATTCGAGCGGATGGTCCTCGGCGCCGGTGTTGTGGATCAGCGACTGGATGAGCTGATTGCCGGTCGCATCCGGGTACTTCTGCGACGTGGCGGCGAGCATGCCCGCGACGAGCGGTGCGGAGAAGGATGCTCCCGACCCGAGCGCGGTCTGGTCCCAGCTCCCATCGGCGCCGAGGACCGAGATGTCGACACCCGCCGCCACCACCGTGGTGCCGCTCACCCGGTGGGGGATCCCGTAATTGGTGTCGATGGGCAGCTCGCGGGCCTCGTTCATCGCGTTCACTGCGATGACGCCGCGATATCCCCACGGGTAGGACTTGCTCTCGAGCAGGGACAGCCCGCCGTTGTACACGGACCCGACGATCACGATGCCGCGGGCGAGCGCCTCGGCGACGATGACGTCGTCGCCGATGAGCGGTGAGAAGCCGACCGACACCGAGATGATGTCTGCGCCGTCGTCGATCGCCTGACGGATGCCCCACCCCAGCGCGGTGACCGATGGATCGGCGGCTGGTGGCACCTCGCACGTGTCCTTCTCGGAGCCCTCGGGCTCGGGGCCGTAGCCGTAGAAGACGACCTCGGCGTCCGGGGCGATGCCGCGGATGCCGGCGGCACCCTCGCCGTTGCCGATGAGCAGCGCGGTGACGGTGCTGCCGTGCCGCGACCCGGTCGTGAACTCGCTCGTCGTGGCGGAGCGGCCCACGCACAGCGCCTCCGGGTCCACCGTGAGGTCGGCTCCGGCGAAGACGGGCAGGTCGGGATTGATCTGTTCGTCGATCACGGCGATCTTCACGCCCTCACCGGTCCAGCCTTCGGCGTGGTTGTTCTCGACCTGGTACGTGTCGTACCACCACTGGCCCTCCGACGCGCTCGCCGGGGCTGAGATGCCGACCACGAAGGCGGCGGCGAGGGTGAGCGCAACCAGCGCCGTGCGTCGTCGTGCACGGGCGAAGCGCGTGGAGCCGGTGCCGTCGTCGTGGATCACAGGTCTGCGCCGCCGTCCCTGCCCGCACCCGCGCCGGCGGCCGGCGCACTCGAGGGTGCGCCCGCGCGCGAGCCGCCATCGGGGCGCGACGTCTCGACGATGTCCTCGATGAAGGTGGTCGCCTGCTGTGCGGAGACTCTGCCCGCCGCATCCGTCTCGGACAGGGCCGCCGCGGCCTGGTTCAGCGCGTCCGCGTTGTACGTGACGAAATCGCGCACCGCGGTGATGCGCCGGGCGAGGATCGCCGCGACATCCTGCAGCCGCATGGTGTAGTTCTCCTGCCCGGGCTCGACGCGGGCGCCGCGGACGGACTTGACCTGGGCGGGCGCGGGCATCGCGGAGGCATGGCGCTGCATGGTCTGGACGTTCTTGGCCAGGACCGACAGGTCGTAGCCGATGGCGCCGGCATCGAGCATGATGTGGTCTCCCCATCGGACGTGGAACCGGGTGCGGGGGGCGGGGGCGGTGTGCCCACCAGCGGGCCCGGGCCCGCACCCGGTTCCACGTCCCAGGGGGAGACCACATCATGCTCGATGCCGGCGCCATCGGCTACGACCTGTCGGTCCTGGCCAAGAACGTCCAGACCATG
>JAEZSU010000361.1 GCA_023421635.1 Actinomycetes bacterium
GTCCTGACGGGGTCAGTTCGCGATGACCTGTTGGACTTCGAGTGCGGCCCCGCTGAGGTCGAGTTGCGCGTTCTGTTCACCCGGGGTGTTGTTCGTGGCGAACGAAACCAGGATCGCCACGTCGTACGTTCCCGAGACCGTCCCGTCGCCCGCGTCGACGCTGTACACCGGGGTCCCGGCGGTGACGCCGGCGTACTGCCCCGTCGTCGCGTTCGTCGGCGTGGGCAGGGGGGTGCTCCCTGCGACCGCGTAGAGCTCCGGGGTGCCGATCACGAACCCGTTCGCGTCCACGCCGTCCGGACCGAGGTCGACGTCGAGCGTGTAGAAGAGCCTCCCGCCCGTGGCCGTGAGGCCGATGCCCTTGGCGACGAACACGAGCTCGTCCTCCGGCTGCACCCGGTAGTCGTCGAGGTCGAGCGCCGTGCCCGTGTAGTCGTCCGGGTCGGTGCTGGTCCCGTTGTACAGGTACCAGCCCTTGGACGTCGGCCCCGCCGTCAGCGACAGCTCGCCGGAGGCGACGGTCCCCGCGTCGAGGTTCGCGCTGTCGTTCCACAGCGCGAAGGTGCCGAACCCGCCCAGCAGGAGCGCGGCGCCGGCGGCGACCGCGATCCCGCCCTTGGCATAACGATGCATGTCGTTCCCCATTCGTGTCGGGTCGGCCGACATGCGGGTCGGTATGCTGGCCCTGCGTTCGCGCCCCCGGCCCGCCGGCACTGCGAGCGGCCGACGCGGTCAGCGTACGCAGGGCGTACACGACAAAGCCCTCATGCCGGCGTGGGGTTCTGCGAGGAAATCCGCAAGGTTTCCACAACGTTCCCGCAACGTCCCGGCAGGATCTCCCCGGATGCGGCGCGTCGGGGTGCGGCGGGTCAGGCGATCTGCACCAGATCCGCGACCTCGTCGGCGGGCGCGGCGCCTCCCAGCATCCTGGCGTCCACCCGCAGATGCGGCAGCTGCAGCGCCCCGCCGTGGAAGCTGAGGAACGCGCAGTCCGCGGCGTCCCGCCCGGTCGCGATCCGCACGAGCGAGGATCGCGGCGCGAGCCGCGTGGCATCGACGACGTACCAGGCGCCGTCGAGGTACGCCTCCGCGACCGCGTGGAAGTCCATAGGGGACAGCTCCGGCGCGTACACGCTGGTGTACCTGGCCGGCACATCCATCGCGCGCAGCAGTGCGATCACCAGGTGCGCGTAGTCCCGGCACACCCCCTGCCCGGTGGCCAGGGTCGTGACGGCGCTGTCGGTGCCGAGGCTCAGCCCGGGGGTGTACGTCACCGTCGTCGCGACGTGCTCCTCCACGGCAGCGAGCAGGTCGAAGCCGTCGAGCCCGCGGAACCACCGCCGCGCCTGCGCGAACAGTTCGTCGGACTGGCAGTAGCGGCTCGGCCGCACGTGGGTGATCGTCTCGAGCACATCCACCGGCGAGGGGCCTGATGCCGCCGGTACGGTCGCCTCGTACCGCACCTGCAGGAGCCCCGGCCCCGCGGTGAGCCGGTGGAAGCGGTTGCCCGCGGCGTCCACGAGTTCGGTCGGGGTGTGCGTGCGCTCGCCCTGACGGACGATGAGCGACTCGGACGCCACCGGCACGCGGGCGGACACGGCGATCTGCAGGATGAGGTCGATCGCGCCCGAGAGGTCGAGGTCGAGTTCGGCGGTCACGGCGCGTTGCACCGGCCAATCCTCGCACGTCTCGCACGGCCACCGGCGCGGCCACCGGAATACTTAACCCCGCCGAAGGAGTTGGTTAACCTCATCCCTCGTGTAGCTTGTGCCCATGGGCAGGTTCATTTACGCCGACGTGGCGTCTTCTTTCGACATCGACGACCGGCAACTCGCCCATCTGCGCATCGTGGTGATGAACAAGCTCCGGCGGAACGAGCCGTTCATGTTCCATCTCGACCGCACCGACGGGCTCGGCCCGAAGAGCGTGTGGGTGCACCCGGCGGTGCCCATCGTGTTCCACTTCTTCGGCTCGCGTCAGCCCGTCATCAACCGGGCGTGGATCGAGGAGCTCATGGCGGAGGCGAGCGGGCCCAACGGGCTCACCCTCGTCCCCGAGCCGGAAGCGGCCGTCGAGGCTCGCGCCTGACCGGCGTCAGAGACACTCGCCGTCGACGATGTCGCCGAGCCGGCGGAGGAACTCCGCCACCTGCGGCGCAGCATCGTCCGGCAGTTCCTCGGCGAGTTCGCGGATGCGCCGCGTGAGCGGG
The DNA here is from genome assembly GCA_023421635.1 of Actinomycetes bacterium. Lineage (GTDB taxonomy): Bacteria > Actinomycetota > Actinomycetes > Actinomycetales > Microbacteriaceae > Microbacterium. The sequence goes on from JAEZSU010000361.1 coordinate 2,210, forward strand.
TCCACGTCCTCGAGGTCGTCCGACCGGTCCATCGGGACCACCAGCTTGCTGCGACCGTCGCTCGGATTCGCCCGGAACGCGACGAGCCCGCCGGCGTGGAGCCGGTCGAGCATGCCGGTCACGGCGGCGGCGGAGACGCCGAGGTGGTCGGCGATTGCGGAGGGCGTGGCCTCCTCCCCCGCATCCGCCCGGTCGTAGACGAAACGCATCGCGGCCCGCGCGTTCTCGCTGGGGCCGCAATCGTTCTGCCGCCGCCGGGAGAGCCGGAACTCCGCCAGTCGCAGTCGCTCGGCGGCACGGGCGACGTCGTCGCGCGCGGAACGGGTGTCGCGGGTGTCGGCCATCTCTCCCCTTGGTGCGCGGGTCGGGTCCCGCACGGTGCCAGTGTAGTCACGCGGGAGCACGGGTCCCCGGGCGGGGTCGGGCCGCCCGGTCGCACGATTCCGCCACGTCGCACAGGTCGATGTCAAGGGCGCCGAACCCGGGACGGCGGGTGCCCTACCCTGTCCGCGATCGGGAGGGGACGCCATGCCTCGTGAGGAACCCGGCCTCGGGGCCGGGGCGGGTGACGACGGCCGCGACGAGTCACCGGCGGAACGGGCCGACCGCAACTGGTCGGAGATCCTGCAGGAGCTGCGCGCCGTGCAGACCGGCACGCAGATCCTCACCGGATTCCTGCTCGCGATCGCGTTCCAGCCGGCCTTCGGCGAACTGCCGGCGCCCGAGCGGGTCGCATACCTCTGCCTCGTCGTCGGGTCCGCCGCGGCGACGCTCCTCGCCCTCGCGCCGGTCATCATGCACCGGGTGCTGTTCCGCCGGCGACAGAAGGAGCGGCTGGCACGGATCGGCAGTGCGTGCCTCATCGTGCTGCTCGCGGTCGTGTCGCTCCTGGTGGCGGGCGTCACCGCATTCCTCTTCGATGTGACCGTCGACCGCACCGCGGGGGTCATCGCCCTGGTCGTGGCGCTCGTCGTGGTGGCGACGACCTGGCTGGTCGTGCCGCGTCTCGGGCGGCGCGCGGCCGGCTGAGCGCGGTTCAGGCGTGACCGGACAGGTCGATCTCGTCCGGGTCGACCTCGACGTCGCCGACGTCGTCGGGTCCGCCCGTCCCGGGGGTCACGTGCACCTTCGAGGCATCGATGTCGTCGTCGAGCGCGGCCGGGAGCCCGTCCCGCTGCTTCTCCTGCGTCTCGGTCTCGCTCGCGGGGCTGTAGGTCATGTCCTTCCGGACGGTCTCCTCCTCGCTCGGTGCGGGCTCGAGGTTCGGTTCGTGCGTCATCGGCGTCCTTCCGGTGGGGTGCGGGCGACGCTACCGACGGGCACGGGCGACGGCGACGGCTTGACAGTCGGGCGACGATCCGTGACCGCCGCGCGACGCCCGTCTGTGGCAGCGTGGGGGCATGGCACTCGGATCGGTGGGGCGCGAGGCCGCGGCCGCGGCGGGGATCCATGACGCGGAGGCGGCGATCGGGCCGGTCACGGCGGGACTGCCGTGGGTCTCCTCGCTCCCCGCGGCGGTGCTCGCCTGCGACAGCGTCGCGCTGGCGTCGCTCACGATCGAGCGGTTCGGCACCGCCCGTCGCGGGGCCACCCCGGCGCCGGTGCGGGTCGACGGGGCACGGGTCGCCGCATCCTTCACGAGCGAGCGGATCATCCGCGTCGACGGCGAGCCGCCCGCGGTCTGGGCGCCGCTGTCGGGATTCCACCGCGCGGCCGACGGCTGGGTGCGCACCCACGCGAACTACCCGCATCACGAGGCGCGGCTGCGCGCGCTGCTGGGC
>JAEZSU010000372.1 GCA_023421635.1 Actinomycetes bacterium
CACGGATCGATCGTGGCACGCGCCGGCCGTCCCCGACAGACCCGATGCCGGGATGGGGGTCGTCCCGTGCCAGAGTGGACGGGTGACGTCCGGACCGACCACGCACCCCGAAGGGGCCGTTCCCGCGTGAGAGTGCTGCGAGAGTACGCCGCGTCCCTGGCGTCGCCCACCCTTCCCCTGCCCGGCATCGCCGGGCCCCGTTACGACGAGGCTGTGGATGCGGACGGGGCGCTCCGTCCGGCCTGGAAGCCGATGGCCGCCTCCGGCTACGACCTCACCGCGGACGAACTGCGCCGGATCGACGACGAGATCGCGACGCTGCTGGGCGACGACGGCGTGACCTATGAGCATCCGGATGCCGGGAGCGTGCCGTGGGGCCTGGACCCGCTGCCGGTCGTGCTCGACGCCGCCACCTGGTCGCGGCTCGAGGGCGGGCTGGCCCAGCGCGCGGAGCTGCTCAGCGCGCTGCTGGCCGACCTGTACGGCCCGCGGCTGACCCTCGCCGAGGGCCTCGTGCCGGCCGCCGCGGTGTTCGGCCACAGCGGGTATCTCCGCCCCCTCGTGGGTGCGGATGCGCCCGCGGCGCACCGGATCGTGCTCTCGGGCGCGGACCTCGGCCGCGACGCCGCGGGGGAGTGGCGCGTGCTCGCCGACCGCGTGCAGGCACCCTCCGGACTCGGGTTCGCGATGGAGAACCGCCGCGTCGTCTCCCGGGTGCTGCCCGACCTGCACCAGGAGGCGGGCCTGCACCGGATGGAGCCGTACTTCACGGCCGTGCGCGCCGCGCTGCTGCAGGCTGCGCCACGCGGGGTCGACGACCCGCGCGTGGTCGTCCTCTCCCCGGGCACGCACTCCGAGACCGCGTTCGATCAGGCCTTCCTCGCGAGCGCCCTCGGGTTCCCGCTGGTGCAGGGCGCCGACCTCGTGATGCGCGACGGCTCCGTGTGGATGAAGCCCTCCGGGTATCCGCGGCGGGCGCCGGTCGAGCGGGTGGACGTCATCCTCCGCCGCGTCGACGCGGAGTGGTGCGACCCGCTGGAGCTCCGCGCCGGGTCCCGCCTGGGGCTTCCCGGACTCGTGGAGGCGGTGCGCCGCGGCACGGTCGCGGTGGTCAACGGCCTCGGCGCCGGTGTGCTGGAGAACCCGGCGCTCATGCCGTTCCTGCCCGCCCTGTGCGAACGGCTCCTCGGCGAGCAGCTCCGGCTGCCGTCCGTGCCGACCTGGTGGGGCGGTGACCCCGAGGGGCTCGATCGCATCCTCGACGCCGTCGGCGGCGACGTCCTCAGCATCCGCAGGATCGACGGGCGCACCGCCCGGCTCGCGCGGCTCCCCGAAGACGAGGTGCGCCGGCGCATCCTCGCCGAACCGTACCGGTACGTGGGCCGCGAGCTGCTGCCGCTGTCGCAGGCGCCCACGTGGACCGCGGGGCGGGCCGTGGTGCCCCGGCCGATCACGCTGCGCACGTTCACCGCCTACGACGGGTCGGTGTACCGCCCGCTCATGGGCGGGCTCGCGACGGTCGCCGATGCCGACGGTCCGTCCCCGGTGACGAAGGACGTCTGGGTGCTGAAGGCCTCGCCGGACGAACCGGACCAGGGGGTGACCGGCCTCGCGGCCCCGACCCTGCCGCAGTCCACGCCGGCGATCGCGCCCCGTGCGCTCGCCGACATGTTCTGGGCGGGCCGGTACGCCGAACGGGCCGAGGATCTGCTGCGCCTCGTGCTCACCACCCAGGCCTACGCCGAGCAGCTCGACGTGGCCTCGACCGGCCGCGCCCTCGACGCGCTCCGCCGCGCGACCACGCTGCTCGCCGGCCGCCGCCACGACCGCTCGGTGGACGAGCAGCGTTCGCTCCTCGTCGACGCGGACCGGCCCGGGTCGGCGGCGCACTCGTTCGCGCGCCTGCGGGACGCGCTCGAGGGCGTGCGCGACCAGCTCTCGCACGACACGTGGCGCGTCTTCGGTGCGGTCGAACGATCGGTGCGGGTGCTGCGGCTGTCGCGGCACATGCAGGGCGTCTCGGATGCGGCGGGCCGCCAGCTCACCGGCGTGCTGTCGCTGCAGGGGGTCACGGCCAACATGATCCAGGACCCGGGCTGGCGCATGATCGAGCTCGGCCGGTCGCTGGAGCGGGCGCTGCAAGTGTGCCTGCTGCTGCAGGCGACCGTCGGCACGCCCGCCGGCGCCGACGCGGAACGTGCCGTGCTCGAGGCGACCCTCATCGCCGCCGAGAGCTCGGTGACCCACCGCCGCCGGCACCGGGGCGACGCGCATCTGGCCGGCGCGCTGCAGCTGCTGCTGACGGATGCGGCCAATCCCCGATCCGTCGCCTTCGCGCTGGAACGGGTCGACGAGCACCTCCGCGCACTGCCGACCTCGACCGGTTCCACCCGGCCGGAGCGGCTGGTGGAGGACCTGCTGGCGATGCTCCGAGGGCTCGACGTGGCCGGCTTCGTCGACACGTCGGGCGGAGCGCTCCCCGCGCTCGGGGCCTGGCTCGCCGACGTGCTGGAGCAGACCCACCGGCTCTCGGACGCCCTGCTGCAGGTGCACGTGGAGAGCGGGCCGCCGGCGCAGTCGCTGCAGCTGATCGAGGAGGAGGCGGCCTCGTGAGGTACCGGGTCACGCACCGCACCGAGTACACCTACGACGCGGAGGTGGGCAGCAGCTTCGGGCTCGCGCACCTCTCGCCGCGCACCCTGCCGTGGCAGCGTGCCGAGGGGCACCTGCTGACGATCGACCCCGCGCCCGGCGACCGCCGGCTGCACGTCGACGGCTACGGCAACGACACCACGTACTTCCACGTGACCGAGGCGCACGAGCGGCTGACGATCGACGCCGTCACCGACGTCGAGGTGGGCGCGCCGGACTACGACGAGGCGGCGCTCGCCGAACCGTGGGAGCGGGCGCGTCCGCTGCTGCATCCGGAGACCCCCGGCGCCTGGGCGGCGAGCGAGTTCGCCGTCGCGTCGCCGAAGGTGCTGCAGGTGCCGGAGGCGACGGAGTACGCGGCCGCATCCCTCACCCCTGGCCGTCCGATCGGCGAGGCGGTGACCGACCTCATGCACCGCATCAAGACCGACTTCCGGTACGACAGCACCGCGACGACGGTCACCAGCACGGTGCCGGACGTGCTCGCGGCGCGGGCCGGCGTGTGCCAGGACTTCGCGCACCTCGCCCTCGCGTGCCTGCGCGGGCACGGGGTCGCCGCGCGATACGTCAGCGGGTACCTGGCGACCCAGCCGCCGCCCGGGCGTGAGCGGGTGGTGGGTGCGGACGCGTCGCACGCGTGGCTCGCGGTGTGGCTCCCCGCATCCGACCAGTGGCTCGCCTTCGACCCGACGAACGACGTGTGGGTGGCCGACCGGCACGTGACGGTCGCCTGGGGTCGCGACTACGGCGACGTGCCGCCGGTGAAGGGTGTCATCTTCACCGAGGCGAAGCGCTCCACGCTGCACGTCTCGGTCGACGTCGCCCCAACCGCGTGACCCCCGCCTCCCGCTCGTCCTGCGACGAGAGGAGGGCGGGGGCCAGGGGCGGATGCGGTCAGTCGGCGCCGCGGATCGTCACGCTGCCGGCCGAGAGGTCGACCGAGATGGTGCGGGATGCGGACCCGTCGGTGCGGAGCGACCCGGTGCTGAGGCCCCCGGCGGAGACGTCGCTGCGGAGCGCGTAGGTCTCGTCCGGGACGGTGAGATCGAGCGACCCGGCGCTCACGTCCACCGACACGGCGCGCGGCGCGGAGCCGGTGAGCCGGGCCCTCGTGTCGCCCGCGGACAGGCCGAAGGACGCCTCGGTGACATCGGCGATGTCGATGTCGGCACGACCTGCGCGAACGTCGAGATCGAGGGTCTCGGCCTCGCCCGTCACGTCGAGGTCGCCCGCGGACAGGTCGAGCTCGAGCTCGCCGAAGGTGCCGTCGGCCGTCAGGCTCCCGGCGGAGAGCGAGAGCGCGGCGTCGGCGCCCGCCAGCTCGGACGGCAGGGTGAGTGCCGCCCGACCGTTGCCGCCGAACAGCCAGCCGAAGAACGGCCGGTGCGGCGACGCGACGCGCAGCGTGTCGCCTTCCACGTCGAACCGCCACGGGCCGCGGCCGCCCTCGACGACGCGCAGGCTCGCCTCGTCGACGTCCTTGAACTCGATCGTGAGGTCGGTGGCGTCGGCGTCCACCCGGAGCTCGGTGACACCCGAGACGTCAAGGGATGCGTCGTGGTTCTGCCGGAACGGCACGGCCAGGGTGGCGAACACGGCGGTCAGCACCGTGCCGAGGATGATCGCCGAGCCGAGCACGATCGTGAGGATCGCGATGACGCGCGGCGCCGACCGGCGGGGACGGCCCTCCGGGGAGGGCGGCACGGCGCCCTGCGGGGCGGTCTCGTGCGGGGGCGGGGGAGGGGTGACGGTGGTCATGAGTGGTCTCCGGAGTGGGTACGGGTCTCGCCGGTGGCAGGGGTGCCGCCGTGCTCGACATGGGCGAGGGCGGCCAGCACGCGCCGGTTGCCCGACTCGTCCGGCTCGAGCTCGAGCTTCTGGAAGATGGCGGTGATGTGCTTCTCGACCGAGGCCTCGGACAGGAAGAGCGTGGCGGCGATCGCCTGGTTCGACCGGCCCTCGGCGATGAGTGAGAGCACGGTCGATTCGCGTTCGGTGAGTCGCTGCATCCGCTGGTCGCGGGTGCGCCGGCTCAGCAGCTGCGCCACCACCTCGGGATCGAGCACGGTGGCACCGGCGCCGATGCGGGCGACGGTCTCGACGAACTCGGTCACGTCGGCGACGCGGTCCTTCAGCAGGTAGCCGAGCGCGCCCCCGCCGCCCGTGATGAGGTCGCTCGCGTACCGCTCCTCGACGTACTGCGACAGCACCAGCACCGGCAGGGTGGGGGATGCGGCCCGCAGCCGCAGCGCGGCGAGGATGCCCTCGTTCGTGAAGGTCGGGGGCAGCCGCACGTCGAGGATGCACAGCTCGGGGTCGGTGCGGGCGACGGTCTCGTCCAGCGCGCTCGCGTCGGGCAGCGCGGCGACCACCTCGTGGCCGGCGTCGGCGAGCAGGCGCACGAGTCCGGCGCGCAGCAGGACCGAGTCCTCGCAGATCAGGATGCGCACGGGACGCTCACCTCCAGCGAGGTCGGGCCGCCCACGGGGCTGTCCAGGCGCACGGTGCCGCCTGCGGCCATGATGCGGTTCGAGATGCCGTCGAGGCCACCGCCGGGGAGCACGCGCGCCCCGCCGATGCCGTTGTCCTCGACGCG
>JAEZSU010000385.1 GCA_023421635.1 Actinomycetes bacterium
CGGGTGGAGAACTCGAGACCGGCGTGATCGGTGGCGATGTGGATGCGCATGCGTCCATCTTCCCATCCGGACCCGCCGGCCGCGGCGGTCAGGGGGCGATGCCGGCCGCGGCGGGTTTGAACCCGGCCCGCACGTTCTCGCAGCACGCTGGACGGCACACGTCGAACCACGGGCCGAGGTCGGTCTCGTGCGGACGCTCGGATGCGGGTGTCCCGCGCAGGCGCTCCTCGACGAGGTCGACGAGTCCGGCCACATACGCCGGGTCGATGCCCGGCGTGGGCGTCCGCATGGCCTTCAGTCCCGCCTCGGCGGCGGCCTCCATCGCCTCGGTGTCGAGGTCCCAGAGCACCTCCATGTGGTCGCTGACGAACCCGAGCGGCACGACCGCGACCGCCTGCACGCCCCGACCCGGGAGTTCGGCGATCACATCGCACACGTCCGGCTCGAGCCACGGCTGGGATGCGGGGCCGGACCGGGACTGGTACACGAGCTCCCAGCCCACCTCCGCCGCCTCGGGCACGGTCTCGGCCACCTGCGACATCACGACGGCGGCGACCGCCTCGTGCTGCGCGGCGTACGCGCCGCCGGGACCGAAGTCGATGTCGCGCGGGCCGGAGCGCTGCGCGTCCGCGGTCGGGATGCTGTGGGTGGAGAACAGGATGCGGATGGCACCGGCGGGCACGCCCTCGTCGAGGAATCCGCGGATCGCGTCGCGGACGCCGTCACGGAAGACCGAGACGAACCCGGGGTGGTCGAAGAACTGGCGCACCTTGTCGATCGTGACCGTCTCGCCGAGGCCGGTCTCGATGAGCACCCGGGCGAAGTCCTCGCGGTACTGGCGGCAGCTCGAGAAGGAGCTGTACGCGCTCGTGGCGATCGCGAGCAGGGTGGTGTCGTCGGCGGCCGCCGCGTCCCTCACCGCCTCCTCCAGGTAGGGCGCCCAGTTGCGGTTGCCCCAGTACACCGGCAGGTCGATGCCGCGGCGGGCGAGCTCCGCCTCGAGCGCGGCTTTCAGCGCCCGGTTCTGCGCGTTGATGGGGCTCACGCCGCCGAAGTGGCGGTAGTGGTGCGCCACCTCTTCCAGCCGCTCGTCGGGGATGCCGCGGCCGCGCGTGACGTTGCGGAGGAACGGGATCACGTCGTCCTGCCCCTCGGGACCGCCGAAGCCGGCGAGCAGGATGCCGTCGTAGGCCACGGGCTGCTCGATGTGCGGTGCACCGGAGGCTGCGGCGGCGGAGGCGAAGGGCACAGGGGTGGCGGCGTCGGAGGACGCGGGCACGGGTTCGGGGGAACTCACCCGACCATCCTCGCACCCGATCCGGATGGTGCAGCCGGATTCGCCCGCATCCGGATGCGGCCGCGGCATAGGCTGGTTCCCACGCCGGCGTCCTGTGCGCGGCGGAGCCAACCCCTACCACCCCTTGGGAGCGAAGCAGTGCCTGGAGAGAACCTCACCCGCTTGGAAGCGCAGGAACGCCGCGCCATCGTCGACACGACGTCGTACGACGTGGTACTGGACCTCACCCGCGGTCCGGAGGTGTTCGGGTCGACCACGACCGTCCGCTTCGCCGGCACCGAGGGCGCGTCGACCTTCATCGACCTCATCGCGCGCGAGGTGCGTTCGATCCGGCTGAACGGCCGCGAGATCGACCCGGCGACCGCGTACGCCGACTCGCGCATCGCGCTGGACGGGCTCGCCGCCGAGAACGAGCTGGTCGTCGACGCCGACTGCCTCTACACGAACACCGGCGAGGGCCTGCACCGCTTCGTCGACCCCGTGGACGGCGAGGTGTACCTGTACTCGCAGTTCGAGGTGCCGGACTCGCGGCGCATGTTCACGGTGTTCGAGCAGCCCGATCTGAAGGCGGAGTTCCGCTTCACCGTGACCGCGCCGGACGGGTGGCAGGTCGTCTCCAACTCGCCCACGCCCGAGCCCCGCCGCCACGGCGACGGCACGGCCACCTGGGCCTTCGAGCCGACGCCGCGCATCTCGTCCTACATCACCGCGCTCGTGGCGGGCCCGTACGAGGCGACCTACTCCGAGCTGACGAGCGCGTCGGGCCGGGTCATCCCGCTCGGCGTCTTCGGCCGCAAGAGCCTGTGGCAGTACCTGGACGCCGACTACATCTTCGAGAAGACCCGCCAGGGCTTCACGTACTTCGAGGAGAAGTTCGGCGTCCCCTACCCGTTCGCGAAGTACGACCAGCTGTTCGTGCCGGAGTTCAACGCCGGCGCCATGGAGAACGCGGGCGCGGTGACGTTCACCGAGACGTACGTGTTCCGCAGCAAGGTGACGGATGCGGTCAAGGAGCGCCGCGTCGTCACGATCCTGCACGAGCTCGCCCACATGTGGTTCGGCGACCTCGTCACCATGAAGTGGTGGAACGACCTGTGGCTGAACGAGTCGTTCGCCGAGTGGGCGTCGACGATCGCCACCGCCGAGGCCACGGAGTGGACCGAGGCATGGACGACCTTCAACGCCATGGAGAAGACCTGGGCGTACCGCCAGGACCAGCTCCCCTCCACCCACCCCGTCGTCGCCGAGATCAACGATCTCGAGGACGTGCAGGTGAACTTCGACGGCATCACCTACGCCAAGGGCGGGTCGGTGCTCAAGCAGCTGGCCGCCTGGGTCGGGATCGACGCGTTCTTCGCGGGCGTGGGGCGCTACTTCCAGAAGCACCAGTGGGGCAACACCAAGCTGCGCGACCTGCTCGTCGAGCTCGAGGCCACGAGCGGTCGCGATCTCGGCGGCTGGTCGAAGAAGTGGCTGGAGACGGCCGGGGTCAACACCCTCACGCCCTCGATCGAGACCGCCGCGGACGGCACGATCACCAAGTTCTCGATCATCCAGACCGCGCCCGCGGACTACCCGACGATCCGGCCGCACCGCCTCGGCGTCGGGTTCTACGACCTGCAGGGCGACGCGCTCGTGCGCACGCACGCGATCGAGCTGGATGTCGACGGCGACCGCACCGACGTCGCCGAGCTCGTCGGCCGCGCCCGCCCCGACCTGGTGCTGCTGAACGACGAGGACCTGGCGTACGCGAAGATCCGGCTCGACGACCGGTCGCTCGAGACGGCGGGGGCGCACCTGTCGAAGATCAGCGATCCGCTGGCCCGTTCCCTCGTGTGGGGTGCGGCCTGGGACCAGACCCGGGATGCGGAGGCCTCGCCGTCCGCGTACATCGACCTGGTACTCGGCAACATCGGCGCCGAGACGGAGTCGACCACGGTGCGGACGACCCTCGGCCAGCTGCAGCTCACCGCCAACTCGTACGTCGCCCCGGACCGCCGCGAGGCGGCCCGTACGCGCGTCGCCGACGGACTCTGGGCGCTCGCGCAGGCGGCGGAGGCCGGCAGCGACAGCCAGCTGCAGTTCGTCACCGCGTTCGCCTCGGCGGCGACCACGCCCGAGCAGTGGGAGACCGTCCGTGCCCTCCGCGACGGCGACACCGTGCTCGAGGGGCTCGAGATCGACGCCGACCTGTCATGGGCGCTCCTCGTCTCGCTCGCGGCGGGCGGCCTCGTGACCGCTGCGGACATCGACGCCGCGCTCGCCGCGGACAACACCGCGAAGGGCGGAGAGTTCGCCGCGCAGGCGAAGGCGGCGCTGCCGACGGCCGAGGGGAAGCGCGAGGCGTGGAGCCGGCTCGTCGACAGTGACGAACTGCCGAACACGGTGCTGCGCTCCGCTGCCGCCGGGTTCGTGCACCCGGCCACCCGGGACCTCCTCGAGGAGTTCGTGCCGCAGTACTTCGACATGCTGCTGCCGGTGTGGGAGGGCCGGACGTACCAGATCGCCAGCTACCTCATCGTCGGACTCTTCCCGGCGCCGCTCGCGAGCGTCGCGCTCCGCGACGCCACCCGGGCCTGGCTCGCCGCGAACCAGGACGCGCCGCCCGCGCTCCGCCGCCTCGTTGCCGAGAACCTCGCCGGCGTGGAACGGGCACTCGACGCCCAGTCGCGCGACGCGGAGTGACAGCGGACGGATGCCTCGGACTCAGCAGGGTCCGAGGCATCCGTCGTTAGGCTGAAGCGATGGAGCTGCTCACCCGAACCCTGGCAGCCGCCGACGGCGGTGAGGTGGACGTCACGAACCCGGACTGGTGGGCCCAGGTCGGCGCGTTCTTCGTCGCCATCGGCGGGAAGGCGCTCGGCATCGCCGGCATCATCGTCGGCGCCATCGTCCTCGCCTGGATCCTGCGACTGGTGATCCACCGCGTCGTCGAACGCATCGTGAACGGCGCGAAGACCAAGGCCCGCGTCGACGACACGCAGGCGCTCGACCGCTCCCCCCTGGCAGGGGTTCGGCTGGTGCAGCGGACCCGCACGCTCGGGTCGATCCTGCGCAACATCGTGAACGTCGCGATCGTGATCATCGCGGTCATCCTCGTCGTCAACGTCATCGACCCGTCGGTGCTCGGCTCGTTCGCGCTGCTCACCGCGGCGATCGGTGCCGGCCTCGGCTTCGGGGCGCAGAACATCGTCAAGGACGTCCTCAACGGCATCTTCATCGTCGCCGAGGACCAGGTCGGCATCGGCGACGTCGTCGATCTCGGCCTCGCGACCGGCGTGGTCGAGTACGTGAGCGTCCGTGTCACGCACGTCCGAGACGTGAACGGCACCCTCTGGTACGTCCGCAACGGCGAGATCACCCGCATCGGCAACATGTCGCAGGGCTGGGCGCGCGTCATCGTCGACCTCGCGGTGCCCGCCGACGCATCCGTCGAGGACGTCGAGCGGGCCATGCTGGACGCGGCGAAGTCGATCTCGAAGGACCCGAAGTGGCGCAGCCGCGTGCTGGAGCAGCCCGAGATCTGGGGCCTCGAATCCATCTCCGGCGACGCGCTCGTGATCCGCCTGGTCATGAAGACCCGCTCGAACGCCAAGGACGACGTCGCCCGGGAGCTCCGGATGCGGCTCAAGCGCGCGATGGACGAGCTGGGCGTGCAGCTCCCCCAGCTGAACTCCATCACCCTCACCGGCTACGAGGGCGCGCAGAGCGTGCGCGGGGCGAACCCGCCCACGACGAAGCCGACGCCGGTCGCCACGGCGGAGAAGCCGGTGTGGAAGCCGAAGCGGACGGGGAAGTCCCGCTCGTCGGCCGCCTCCGGCGACGCCTCCGACGCGGGAGCGAAGGAGTGAGCCCCGTGGGCGACGAGCGCCCGATCAGCTTCTACGAGGAGGTCGGCGGACACGAGGTGTTCGTCCGCCTCGTCGACGTCTTCTACGACGGCGTCGCCGGCGACCCGGTGCTGCAGCCCATGTACCCCGAGGCAGACCTCGGCCCCGCCAAGGAACGCCTGCTGCTGTTCCTGGAGCAGTACTGGGGCGGCCCGAGCACCTACAGCGAGCGGCGCGGGCACCCGCGCCTGCGGATGCGGCACGCGCCGTTCCATGTCGACCCCGACGCCCGCGACCGGTGGCTGGGCCACATGCGCGACGCCGTCGACGCGCTCGGACTGTCGCCCCTCCACGAACAGACGCTCTGGGACTACCTGCAGCGCGCCGCATATGCCATGGTGAACACGTTCGAACCCGCCGGCATCGGCCCGGCGGCCACGGGACGCGACACGGGGACTCTGCCGGTGCGCGCCGCCGAGCCGCCCAGCCAGGCCTGAGCGGATCCGCCGACGACGAAGGAGTCGCCATGCCCGATGCCCACCACCGGACCGATGTGCTCGTGATCGGGTGGGGGCTCGCGGGACTCGTGGCCGCGGCGGAGGCCGCCGCCCTCGGCAAACACGTGGTGATCGTCGACCAGGAACCGCGGACCAACCTGGGCGGTCAGGCGTGGTGGTCGTTCGGCGGCCTCTTCCTCATCGACTCGCCGGAGCAGCGCCGGATGGGCATCCGCGACGGGCTCGAGCTGGCACGGCAGGACTGGTCCGGCACGGCCGGGTTCGACCGCGACGAGGACGCCTGGCCGAAGCGCTGGGCGGAGGCGTACCTCGCCTTCGCGCACCATGAGAAACGCAGCTGGCTCTCGCAGAAGGGCGTCCGGTTCTTCCCCGTCGTCGGCTGGGCCGAGCGCGGCGGGTACACCGCGACGGGCCCCGGCAACTCGGTCCCCCGCTTCCACATCGTCTGGGGCACGGGGCCCGGCATCGTCGCACCGTTCCAGGCCGCGGTCGAAGCCGCCGAGCGCGAGGGCCGGGTGACGATCCTGCCGCGCCACCGGGTGACCGCGCTCACGACGACCGCCGGGGCCGTCACCGGCGCAGTCGGCGACGTGCTCGCCCCATCCGGCGCCGCGCGCGGCATCGCCACCTCGCGGGAGGTCGTGGGCGGCTTCAGCATCGACGCCGGCGCGACCATCGTGGCGTCCGGCGGCATCGGCGGCAACCACGACCTCGTGCGGCGGAACTGGCCGGCGCGGCTCGGCACCCCGCCGGAGTCGATGGTGACCGGCGTGCCCGCGTACGTCGACGGCGCGATGCTCGACACCGCCGCCGACGCCGGCGCCCGCCTCATCAACGGTGACCGGATGTGGCACTACGTCGAAGGCATCCGGAACTGGAACCCGGTGTGGCCGGGGCACGGCATCCGCATCCTTCCCGGCCCGTCCTCGGTGTGGCTCGACGCCACCGGCGCGCGCCTGCCCTCACCGCTGTTCCCCGGGTTCGACACGCTCGGGACGCTCGCGCACCTGCGGGCGACCGGGCACGACCACTCCTGGTTCGTGCTGTCACAGAAGATCGTGGAGAAGGAGTTCACCCTCTCGGGCAGCGAGCAGAACCCCGACCTCACCGGCAAGGACCTGCCGCTGCTGGTGAGATCGCGCCTCGGCAAGGGCGCGGCGGGACCGGTGCAGGCCTTCCTCGACCACGGCGAGGACTTCGTCGTCCGCGACACCCTCGACGCGCTCATCGACGGGATGCGGGC
>JAEZSU010000055.1 GCA_023421635.1 Actinomycetes bacterium
AGCGCGTGGGCGTCCGCCCCCTCCGGCGTGGCGGTGTAGCCGACGACGACACCGGTCATGCCCGGGCCTCCTCACCGATGCGGGCGGCGCCGAGCCGGCCCATGCGGATGGCACCGTCCACGTGCTGGTAGCCGGCGCCCGCCATGTCGCTGCAGGCGAAGTGGATCGGCCCCACCGGTGTGCGCAGGTCGGCGCCGTAGCGGTGGAGACCGCCGAGGTCGAAGCTCGCGGCGTACGCGCCGCGGGTCCACTCCTCCGCGCCCCAGTCGCTCTCGTAGTAGACCTCGGGATGCAGCGCCTCGGGGCCGTAGTAGTGCGACAGGGACTCGAGGATGCGCTCGCGGCGCTCCGGCGCGCTCAGGCGGAACACGTCGTCGGCGTTGCGGTCCGAGACGAATCCGACGAGGGTGCCGCGGCTGTCGCCGTGGTTCGTGTTGTCGTAGGCCTCGTGCGAGAGCTCGTAGGGGCTGAACGCGGTGCCCGAGAGGCCCTGCTCCCGCCAGAACGGCCGGTCGTACACGGCGTGCACCTTGATGACGAAGCCCATCGAGATGTGCTGGTGCAACTGCTGCTGCAGCCGCGGCAGGGCGGGCTCGAACGAGATGCGCGGGTAGAGCACCGGCGCGAGCGCCAGCACGGCGTACCTGGCGTGCACTGTGACCCCGGGTGCGGTGGCGGTGACCCCCTGCTCGCCCCAGGCGAGCGAGCTGACCGGCACGCCGAGGTGGACGTCGTCGCCCAGTCGCTCGGCCAGCAGGAGCGGCACCTGCTGCAGCCCGCCGACGACCCGCTTGTCGAGGATGAAGTCGGCGTCCATGAGGTGCGAGTAGGAGCCGGCGGATGCGGCCATCAGGAGCGACTGCAGGAGCGAGAACGCGTGCGTGGGCTTGGTGAGCATGGCCGATCCCGTCGCGAAGGCGAGGTTCCGGACCGCCTCGTCGTCGTCGGTCTGCGCCCGCAGCCACGCGTCCCACGACACCGAGTCCCACTCCGCGGCCCGCGGGTGCGTCCACGGCCGGTCGGGGTCGATCTCGGCGACCATCGCGTCGAGCCGTGCGGTGACCTCCTCGATGACACGGGCGGTCGCCGGTGCGACGGGGTAGGCGTCGCCGGTGAACCGCATCCGCTCGCCCGAGGGGCCGATGTAGACGCTGTCGCCCTCACGGTGCCGGCTGTAGGTCTCCAGACCCAGGTCCGCCAGCGTCTCGATGAGGGCGTCCTGGTCGGGCGAGACCCACTGCCCGCCGATCTCGAGCGTCGCGCCGTCGACGACGTCGGTCCACAGCCGCCCGCCGACCCGGTCGCGTGCCTCGAGCACGGCGACCGACAGGCCCTGTGCGCGCAGATCGTTCGCGGCGGTCAGCCCCGCCGCGCCGGCTCCGATGACGACGACGTCCCTCGTGAGTTCCATGTCCGCTCCCGTTCCCCTGCTGTCCGCCGGCCCGCCTCAGGCGGTGCGCAGCGCCTCCGCGACCACGTCGAGTCCCTCGTGCAGGAGCGCGTCCGGGATGGACAGGGGCGGCAGGAACCGGATGACGTTGCCGTACGTGCCGCAGGTGAGCACGATCACGCCCGCCGCGATCGCTGCCCGCGCCACCGCGCCGGTGAGCGCGGCGTCCGGCTCGGTGGTGCCGGGACGCACGAACTCGACCGCCATCATGGCGCCACGGCCCCGGACGTCGCCGACGCGGGGGTCCGACGCCTGCATCGCGGTGAGCCGCTCGGTGAGGAGCGCCCCCACCTCGCGGGCACGCTCGACGAGTCCCTCGTGCTCGAACACGTCGATCGCGGCGAGCGCGGCCGCGCAGGCGATGGGATTGCCGCCGTATGTGCCGCCGAGGCCGCCGGTGTGTGCGGCGTCCATGATCTCGGCGCGACCGGTCACCGCGGCGAGCGGCAGCCCGCCCGCGATGCCCTTGGCGGTCGTGATGAGATCGGGGACGATGCCGAACAGCTCGCTCGCGAACATGGCGCCGGTGCGGGCGAAGCCGGTCTGCACCTCGTCGGCGATGAAGACGACGCCGTGCTCACGGCACCAGCGCACGAGTTCGGGCAGGAACCCGTCGGCGGGCACGATGAACCCGCCCTCGCCCTGGATGGGTTCGATGATCACCGCGGCGAGGTTGTCGGCGCCGACCTGCTTCTCGATGAGCGAGATCGCCTGGCGGGCGGCGACCGCGCCGTCCAGGCCGTCCCGGAACGGGTACGAGAGCGGCGCCCGGTACACCTCGCCCGCGAACGGACCGAACCCGCTCTTGTACGGCATCGCCTTGGCGGTGAGCGCCATGGTGAGGTTCGTGCGGCCGTGATAGGCGTGGTCGAAGGCGACGACCGCCTGGCGGCCGGTGTGCTTGCGGGCGATCTTCACCGCGTTCTCGACCGCCTCCGCGCCGGAGTTGAACAGCGCGGACTTCTTCTCGTGGTCGCCGGGGGTCAGCCGGTTCAGCGCCTCGGCGACGGCGACATACGACTCGTACGGCGAGATCATGAAGCACGTGTGGGCGAACTGGGCGACCTGCGCCTGCACCGCCTCGACGATCTTCGGGTGCGCGTTGCCGACGGTGGTCACCGCGATGCCGGACCCGAGGTCGATGAGCGAGTTGCCGTCCGCGTCGACCACCACGCCGCCGCCCGCGGCGACGGCCTCCACCGGCACCGTGTGGCCCACCCCCGCGGAGACCGCGGCGGCCTTGCGTGCGAGCAGCGCTTCGGAGCGCGGGCCGGGGATCGCGGTGACCAGGCGCCGCTCCTGCGGCAACGAAGGACCGCCGAGGGGCACGGGGAGGACGTCGGTGAGGGTCATGCCGCGAGCGTAGGGCGGCGCAGGATGCGGCAGCATCCGCCACGATGTACACCCAGGCCACCAGCATGCGCCACGATGGACACCAGCGCCGCGGCGCGCGCACGAGAGGATCCGAGCATGAGCAGACCCGTGGAGGAGCCCACCCTGCGGACGCTCCTCGGTCGCCGCGATCTCGCGCTGCGCCTGGCGACCGATGAGGGCGACCTCCCCGCGGGCGCGCTCGACCGGTGGCTGCGCGGCGTGCACAGCTCCGACCTGGCCGACCCGACCCCGTTCCTGTCCGAGGGGCTGGCGCTGCTCACCACGGGCACCCAGTTCCTCGACGAGGATGCGGCGACCTCCGACGAGTACGTCGCCCGGCTCCGCATCCGCGGGGTCGCCGCGCTCGGCTTCGGCACCGAGGTGGTGCGCGAGGGGGTGCCGGACGCGCTCGTGCGCGCGTGCGTCGCCGAAGGCATCCCACTGTTCGAGGTGCCCTACCGCACGCCGTTCATCGCCGTCGCCCGCGCGAACGCGCAGGCGATCGCGGCGCAGGAGTACGCCCGCCGCAGCTGGGCGCTCGACGCGCAGCGGGCGCTCGCGCTCGCCGCGCTGCGGGAGGACGGGCTGGCCGCGACGCTCGACGAGCTGTCACGGCG
>JAEZSU010000065.1 GCA_023421635.1 Actinomycetes bacterium
GTGGCCGCGGCGACCTCCATCGCGGTGGTGAGCAGCGCCTCCCAGTCCTCCTCGGATGCGGGCCACGACGACAGCACGGACGCCACCGCGGACGACAGCACGGCATCGCCCGCCCCCATCGTGTCCACCACCGGCGAGGGGGCGTCGGCGATGGGGCGGTGCACCTCGACGCCGTCCGCGAGGATCGACGCGCCCGCTGCCCCGCGGGTGGTGAGGACGGCGCGGACGCCGGTCTCCCGCAGCCGCGCGGCGACGGTGTCCAGCGGCTCCCCCGTGAGGATCGCCGCGTCGTCGTCACCGACTTTCACGAGGTCGGCGAGCGCGGCGACCCGCTCGAAGCCGGTCACGAAGCGGTCGCGGTCGTGCAGCATGCCGGTGCGCGGGTTCGGGTCGACCGCGACGAGTCCGGACGTGTCGCGCATTGCCGCGACGAGCTCCTCGGTCTGGGCCTCGTCGTCGAACGGGAAGCAGGTGATGACGGTGATCGCAGCCTCCTGCACCGCACGCCGCTCCTCGTCGCCGAACCGGATGCGGCGGGCCCGGGCCGCGTCGTTGAACTCGTACACGGGCTCACCGCCGATCCGGGTGCTCACGGCGCGGGAGCTGCCGTGGGCGGAGTCGGTCGCGATGAGATCGACGCCGTAGTCGTCGAGGTAGGAGCGGATGTGCGCGCCCGCCTCGTCGTCGCCGACCATGGCGATCAGCGTGGTCGGCAGGCCGAGCCGCGACAGCCCGACCGCGACGTTCAGCGCCGCGCCGCCCACGAACTCCCGCACACCGTTCTCGTCGCGGAGTTCGTCGATCAGCGCGTCGCCGATGACGACGACCCGTCCGGTCTCCCCCATACTCGTCCCCCTCTTACAGTTCGATCACGCGCGCGACGAAGCTCTCGGCGCGATGCTTGGTGCCGTCGATGCGGCGGTCGACGCTCGCACGGATCTCGTTCGGCGCGAGCGGCGCGGCGAGCCGCACGTTCTCGTGGCACGACAGGTCCGCGCACAGATAGGTGCCGGCACTCGTGTCCTTCGGTCCGGCGCCGCGGGCGGTGAACAGGGTCACGTGGTCGCCCGGCTGCATCGTGTGGCAGACGTTGCACACGGCCGCGCGTGCGCTGCTGGTGCCCTCGGCGGCGCGGAGGGCGACGCCGACGGCCCGCCCGTCCTGCTCGACGATCAGGTACCCGCGGCCCCGGAACTGCGGGTCGCGCCAGGCGAGGAAATCGAGGTGGTCCCAGTCCAGCAGGAGGTAGTCGTGCGGCAGTCCGACCTGCTCCCGCTGCGTCTCGTCGACGTTCACGAGACACGCACGGATCTCGTTCTCGGTGAGGTGACGCATCCGGACAGTCTAGGAACCGCTGGCCCACCCGAGGCAACTCCTCCGCCCCCGCAGCGCGCGTGCGCTCCCGTTGCGCACCGGGGCGCGGGGGCGCGTCACACGCCGTTCACGTGCGTCCCGCTAGCGTGTGGCCATGACCAGCATCCTGGACGTCGCCATCGTCGGCGGCGGACACAACGCCCTCGTCGCCGCCGCCTACCTCGCCCGTGCCGGGCGCACCGTCACGGTGCTGGAGCGGCTCGATCACGTCGGCGGGGCCGCGGTGTCGGAGCGGCCGTGGGCGGGCGTCGATGCACGGTTGTCCCGCTACTCCTACCTGGTGAGCCTGCTGCCCCAGCGCATCATCGACGACCTCGGGCTCGACATCGCCCTGAAGCGCCGCCGGTACTCCTCCTACACCCCGTCACCGGAGGACCCGAGCCGCGGCATCCTGGTCGATCGCGGGGATGTGGATGCCACGGTGGCGAGCTTCGAGCGCGTCACCGGCTCCGCCGCGGAGGCCGCGCGGTTCGCCTCCTTCTCCGACCGGCTCGCGCCCCTCGCGCGGATCCTCTTCCCCCCGGTGACCGACCCGCTCCTGCGGGAGCGCGACGTCCGCGCCGCGCTCGGCGACGACGCGCTGTTCGACGCCGTGACGGCCCGACCGCTCGGCGGGCTGCTGCGGGAGTCCCTCGACACCGACATCGCGCGCGGCATCGCGCTGACCGACGGCCTGATCGGCACCTTCGCGTCGGCGGACGAGCCGAGCCTGCGCCAGAACCGGTGCTTCCTGTACCACGTCATCGGCGGCGGCACGGGCGACTGGGACGTGCCGATCGGGGGCATGGGCCGGGTCAGCGGCGCGATCGAACGGGCTGCGCGCGCGGCGGGCGCCGAGATCCGCACCGGGGCGACCGTCACCGCGATCACACCCGACGGCGAGGTGCGCCTCGAGAGCGGCGAGACGATCGGCGCACGGCTCGTGCTGTCGGGCGTCGGCCCGTCGGTGCTCGACCGGCTGCTCGCCGCGGGCGGATCGGCGGGCACGGATGCCGACGTCCCGGAGGGTGCGCAGGTGAAGGTGAACATGCTGCTGCGTCGCCTCCCGCGCCTGCACGACACGACGGTGTCGCCCGAGGCCGCGTTCGCCGGCACGTTCCACATCAACGAGACGCTGAGCCAGCTGGAGTCCGCGCACGCGACGGCGGCGGGCGGCGGCATCCCGGACCCGCTGCCGGCGGAGATCTACTGCCATTCGCTCACCGACCCGTCGATCCTCGGCCCGGAGCTGCGCGAGCGCGGCGCCCAGACCCTCACGCTGTTCGGCCTGCACGTGCCGCACCGGCTCGTCGCCGACGGCGCAGTGGACCGCGAGGCGCTGCTCGCCGCCGCGCAGCGATCCCTCGACTCGGTCCTCGCCGAGCCGATCGCCGATGTGCTCTACGAAGCGCCGGACGGCACCCCGTGCATCGAGGCGCGCACCACCGCGGACCTCGAGGCGTCGCTCGGCATGATGGGCGGCGACATCTTCCACGGCTCGCTCGCCTGGCCCTGGGCCGATGACGACGCACCGCTCGAAACCCCGGCGGAGCGGTGGGGCGTCTCGACGCCGCACGCGAAGGTGCTGCTGTGCGGCTCCGGCGCGCAGCGCGGCGGCGCGGTCAGCGGCATCGGCGGCCACAACGCGGCGATGGCCGCGCTGGAGCTGCTCGGCTGACGCACGTCACCGCAGCGGGGTGATCGCGTCGTCGATGAACCCGGCGTCGGAGAGCACCCGCTCGTCGAGGAGGATGCGGGTCGCCGCCTCGAGCTCGTCGAGCAGGGTGCTCGCGGCCTCCGGTTCCAGTCGGCCCGACTTCACCGCATCCAACGACGCCGTCGCCCACATCGAGAACGCGGCCTGCACGCCCATGCCGTTCACGTGCCTGCCCGGGGTGTCGGCGACGCCGCGGTGCTTCGCGAACCCCCAGTCGGGCGGCAGCGCCCACGGCCACACGGATGCGGCGTGCTCGTACTCGGCGTCGACGTCGTCGTGGGACACGGTGGTGTCGCCGTAGTCGCCGTGCTCGCCCAGCCCTGCGCCTCGGAAGAGCTCGTCGAGGGTGCCGGGGTTCGTCTCGAGCGTGCCGCCGAGCATGACCTGGGCCTGCGTGGGGAGTACCGGCAGGATGGCCGGCACGATGAGGGCCACGAGCCCACCGACGACGACAAGGGATGCGGCGCTGACGGCGAGCGTCGTACGGAGTCTCACGCGCCACACTCTGCCAGCGGGACGCCGGTGCGCGCCATCGATTCCCCGCATCCCGCCTGGGGTCCACGTAGAATCGGGCGCATGGCTGACAGCTCCTTTGACATCGTCTCGAAGATCGATCGCCAGGAGGCGGACAACGCGCTCCAGCAGGCCCGCAAGGAGGTCGAGCAGCGGTACGACTTCAAGGGCACGGGCGCGTCGATCGAGTGGAGCGGGGAGTCGATCCTCATCAAGGCCAACAGCGAGGACCGCGCGCTGGCCGTGCTCGACGTCTTCCAGTCGAAGCTCATCAAGCGCGGCATCTCGCTGAAGAGCCTCGAATCCGGGGAGCCGACCCCGAGCGGCAAGGAGTTCCGCCTGGTGTCCACCCTGAAGGAGGGCATCTCGCAGGAGAACGCGAAGAAGATCGGCAAGATCATCCGCGACGAGGGCCCGAAGTCGGTGAAGTCCCAGATCCAGGGCGACGAGCTGCGGGTGCAGTCGAAGAGCCGCGACGACCTGCAGGAGGTCATCCGGATGCTGAAGGCCGCCGACCTCGACGTCGACCTCCAGTTCGTCAACTTCCGCTGAGGCTACGCCGGAGCGCTGCTCCCGGACTCGCCGTGGGCGAGGAACCGCAGCACGGTCGTCGAAAGCCGGTCGGCGAGCTCGGCGGGTTCGCTGTGACTGCGCGGGCGTCCGCCGGCGGCCATGCCGAAGCCGAGGTGCCGCCCCACCACGGAGAAGATCAGGTCGAAGCACCAGCCGGCATCCGCTGCCGCGATCTCGACGCCCCAGCGGGCACCGGCATTCCGTAGCGCCTCGGTGAACACCGCCTGCGCGAGGTCGCTCGAGGCCATCCCCCGCACCGAGGCGGCGGGATCGGCCGCAGCGAGCCGCATGAACGCCCGGAGCACCGGCGCGTGCTCCACGAGGTGGGCGATCAACGCCCGCACGGTGCCCGTCACCGCGTCGGCGAACGCATCCGCGGATGCGGCGGGCTCGCCGATCGCCCGCACGGCGACATCGATCCGGTCGAACTCCTCCTCCTGCACCACGCGGATGAGGTCGGACTTGCCCTGCACCCGCGTGTAGATCGAGCCGATCGAGACCCCCGCCGCCACGCTCACGTCCGCGAGGGTGAAGTCCGACCGCGCCGGATCCTGGATCAGGGCGAGCGTCGCCGCCTTGACGCGCGCGAACGACTCCCGGCTGCGCTGCTGCTTCGGCGCGGTGATCCCATCGAGCGACATCCCGCCTCCTTCGCCATCGCCGAACGGTGCCAACGATAACCCTGCTTGAATCAGAATGTTGGTTCTGATTTACTGCCTCAGAGCCACGAATCGAAGGAGAGTCACGTGCGCATAGGCATCGTCGGCGGAAGCGGCAACATCTCGACCGGCGTCGTCCGGCTGCTCCTCGAGCAGGGGCACGACGTCACCTGCGTGACCCGCGGCCGCGCGCCCGTCC
>JAEZSU010000373.1 GCA_023421635.1 Actinomycetes bacterium
CGCGACACGCGTGATCGAGCTCTGCGCGCACCGCGCAGTGCTGCGGATGCCGACGCGACTCGACCATCTCGCGGCGGGTGCCGACCCGGCCGGGCACGATCCGCACGCTCCGCGCGGGCGGGGCAGCGTCGACGGCGTCACCGTGCAGTTCCTCGAGGCGCCGGCGCCCCGGCTGCCACGGCCGCAGTCCCCGGAACCGTGGCGGCCGGTCCCCGGGGTGAGCGGCGTCGTGTTGAACGGACGCGCCGCCGCCGGCGATGTCCGCGCCGCACTCATCGCGCAGGGCGCGTCCGTCGCGGCGCCGGGGGAGCCGGACACGCAGAGCGGGCCGGTGCGTGTCTTCGTGGGCGATGTCGAGCAGTGGCAGCGAGCATGGCAGATGCTGACCACCGTGCGAGCCCGCGGCGAACTCCTCGTCGACGCGGCGTGCGCGGCCGACTACCGCGTGCTGTGCGGCGACCGGACGCCGCCGCCCTACTGCGCACCGGGCCGTGGACGTGCCTGGCTCGTCGGCGACGGTCCGCCGCGACGGATGCTCCTGCCTGGTGCGCGGAGCGGCGGTGCCGCCGAGCGGCAGCGCGTGTGAGCCGGGATGCGGCGCGCCACCCCCCCCACCCGCTCAGGCGGGCACGGGAGAATAGGCCCATGTCCGAGCAGCCGTATGCATCCCGTCCCTGGCTCGCTTCCTACGCCCCGGGGGTGCCGGCGGAACTGGAAGCCCCGCTGCAGACGCTCCCCGACATGCTCGATGCGACCGTGCGCGCGCACGGCTCGAAGATCGCGCTCGAGTTCTTCGGCGCGACCACGACGTACCGGCGTCTTGGCGAGCAGGTCGACCGCGCGGCGGAGGGGCTGCGCCGCCTCGGCGTCCGCCGCGGGGACCGCGTCGCGATCATCCTGCCGAACTGTCCGCAGCACGTCGTCGCGTTCTCAGCGGTGCTGCGGCTCGGAGCGATCGTGGTCGAGCACAACCCGCTCTACACGGCGCGCGAGCTCCGCCATCAGTTCGAGGACCACGGCGCCCGGTTCGCGATCGTCTGGGACGCGGTCTACGACACCGTCGCCGACTTCCCGTCCGATGTGCGGCCCGACGGCATCGTCAGCGTCGACCTCACCGAGGCGCTGCCGCCGCTGAAGCGGCTCGCGCTCCGCCTCCCGCTGCCGTCGGCGCGAGCCGCCCGCGCGAAGCTCACCACCTCGCCGAGCGCGCGCCGCCCGCTCACCTGGAAGGCGCTGCTCGACCACCGGCGGATCTCCCGCCGCGTGCCCCGTCCGTCCCTGGAGGACACGGCACTGCTGCAGTACACCAGCGGCACCACCGGGCAGCCGAAGGGGGCGATCCTCACCCACGCCAACCTCTGCGCGAACGCGCTGCAGGGGCGTGCCTGGGTGCCGGGGCTCGTCGAGGGCGCGGAGACCTTCTACGCGGTCCTGCCCCTGTTCCACGCGTACGGGATGACGCTGTGCCTCACCTTCGCGATGAGCCTCGGCGCCAAGCTCGTGCTGTTCCCCACGTACGATCTGGACCTGGTCACCCAGGCGTCCCGGACGAGCCCCCCGACGTTCCTCCCCGCCGTGCCGCCCATCTACGACGCGCTGGCCCGTGCCGCGTCGCGGGGCACCATCGACCTCTCCACGGTGCGCTTCGCCATCTCGGGCGCGATGAGCCTGCCGGTCACCACGATCATCCGATGGGAGGAGGCGACAGGCGGGCTCCTCGTCGAGGGGTACGGCATGACCGAGACCTCACCGGTCGCCCTCGGCAATCCGATGGGCCCCACCCGGCGCCCCGGCACCGTCGGCGTGCCCTTCCCCGGGACCGAGATCCGCATCGTCGACCCCGCCGATCCCTCGCGTGACCTGCCGCCGGGGGAGCAGGGGGAGCTCCTCATCCGGGGTCCGCAGGTCTTCGCGGGCTACTGGAACCGCCCCGCGGAGACCGCCGAGGTGCTCCTCGAGGGCGGCTGGCTGCGCTCCGGGGACATCGCCGTGGTCTCCGAGGACGGCTTCGTGACCATCGTCGACCGGCTGAAGGAACTCATCATCACGGGCGGCTTCAACGTCTCCCCGAGCGAGGTGGAGACCACGCTCGAGACCCACCCGGACGTGGAGGCCGCCGCGGTCGTGGCGCTGCCGCGGCCCGACGGCAGCGAGACGGTCGCCGCCGCGGTGGTGCTCCGGGACGGCGCGGCCACCGCACCCGACGCGCTGCGGGACTACTGCCGTGCCCACCTCGCGTCGTACAAGGTGCCGCGCCGCGTCGTGATCGTCGACGAGCTGCCGCGATCGCTCGTCGGCAAGGTGCTGCGCCGCGAGGTGCGGGAGCGCATCCTCCGCGGCTGACGCCGACCGCTCAGACGGTCGCGCGGATCGTCCCGACCGGTGCGCCGCCGCCCAGGACCCGCAGCGGGAGGTCGCCCAGCGCCCGCTCGACGTCCGCCGTGGGCAGCGCGCCCGCCTGCTCCAGGAGCCGGAGCGCCACGAGGCTTCCGACCCGCGTGGCGCCGTCGTGCGTCTTCACCGCGGCCGTGGTGCCGTCGGGCGCGACCATGACCATGAGGCCTTCGGCGCCGGTCTTCGCGAACGACCCGGTGCGCTCGGCCACGACCGTGTCGGGCCGCCCCGGGCCGTCGATGGTCCACGGCGCGGTGCGGACCGCGGCGAGCAGCGTCGCCCCCAGCCGGTGCAGTGCGA
>JAEZSU010000160.1 GCA_023421635.1 Actinomycetes bacterium
AACGGGTGGGCGTTTCGTCTCGCTTCGCTCGCTCAACGACCGGGAGGTGTGCGCTCGCTCAACGACCGGGAGGCTTCGCGCGCTCAACGACCGGGAGGTGTGCGCTCGCTCACCGACCGGGGTGCTCGCTCACCGGGGGTCAGGCGAAGAGGGCGAGTCGCTCGGCGAGCACCGCGTGCGCCTCGGCGACTGTGCGGCGGACCACCTCGCCGGCCGTCGGGATGTCACGGATGAGGCCCTGCGCCTGGCCCACCGTCCAGACCCCCGCGTCGAGATCGCCGCCCTCGAACACCGTCCGGCCTCGCGAGCCCGCCACGAGCGGCTGCACGTCGGGAAACCCGCCGCCGCCGGCGAGGATCCGCACCACCTCGTCGCTCACCGTGTTCTTCGCCACCCGTGCCGTGTTGCGCAGGCTCCGGAAGACGAGGTTCGTGTCGAGCTCGGATGCGGCCACGATCCGTTCCTTCACCGCCTGGGCGATGGGGGACTCCACGGTGCACATGAACCTGGTGCCCATGTTCACGCCGTCGGCGCCGAGGCTGAGAGCGGCGGCGAGCCCGCGCCCGTCGGCGAATCCACCCGACGCGATGAACGGGATCGACAGCGCGTCCGCGGCAGCGGGGAGCAGCACGAGTCCCGGGACGTCGTCCTCGCCGGGATGCCCGGCACACTCGAACCCGTCGATCGACACCGCCGTCACCCCGAGTGACTGCGCCTTCACCGCGTGCCGCACCGAGGTGCACTTGTGGATGACGCGCACCCCCGCATCCCGGAACATCGCCATATGCGGTTCGGGGCTCGAGCCCGCGGTCTCCACGATCGTGACGCCCGCCTCCACGATCGCGCGGCGATACTCGTCGTAGGGTGGCGGGCTGATCGACGGCAGGATGGTGAGGTTCACGCCGAACGGCTTGTCGGTCAGTGTGCGTGCCCGCTCGATCTCGCGGACGAGGTCTGCCGGTGTGGGCTGCGTGAGCGCGGTGATCATGCCGAGCCCGCCCGCCTCCGACACGGCCGCCGCGAGCTCCGCCCGCCCGACCCACATCATCCCGCCCTGCACGACCGGGTGCTCGATGCCGAGCGCCTCGGTGAAGCGGGTGCGGAGGCGGCGTTTCGTCTCCCTTCGCTCGCTCAACGACCGGGGAGTGCTTCGCTCGCTCAACGACCGGGGAGTGCTTCGCTCGCTCCACGACCGGGGCTCGCTCGACGACCGGGGGCGTTTCGTCTCGCTTCGCTCGCTCAACGACCGTTGCTCGCTCGACGACCGGGGGCGTTTCGTCTCGCTTCGCTCGCTCAACGCCCGCGGGGTGGGGGCAGGCATCCGCGGCGCCGTTCTCGGCGCGGGCGATGAGCGAGGCGGGCGGCTCGAAGCGGTCGCCGCAGGCGGCGGCGAGCTCGCGGGCACGCGCCACGAAACCGGGCAGGCCGCCCTCGTACTGGTTCGCGTACTGCAGCGCACCGCCGGTCCACGCCGGGAATCCGCCGCCGAGGATCGACCCGACGTTCGCGGCGGCGACCGAGGCGATCGCGCCCTCGTCGAGGCAGGCGATCGCCTCCAGCGCCCCGGCGAACAGCATCCGCTCCTGCAGGTCCTGCAGCGGCAGCACCGTGCGGCCGGAGCCGTACCGTGCCCGCAGGCCCGGCCAGAAGCCGAGGCGGCGGCCGTCCTCGTCGTAGTCGGAGAAGCCGCCCCCGGCCGCCCGGCCCTGGCGGCCAGCCTCCTCCACCCTCCAGTCCAGGCCCGCCACCGCCGGAGGCCCGCTGCCGAGCGTCGCCGCCAGGAGCGACTCCCGTGCCTGCGGGAGGCCGCGCTCGTCGAGCATGCGCAGCGCACCGGCTGGGTACCCGGCCTGGAGCGCCGCCTGTTCGACGGATGCCGGTTCCACGCCCTCGCCGACGGCGGCGACCGCCTCGGCCAGGAACCGTCCGACGATGCGCGAGGTGAAGAATCCGCGCGACGCGTCGACGACGATCGGGGTCCCGCCCAGTTGCCGCACGAGGTCGAACGTCTTCGCGAGCTGCTCGTCGCCCGTGTCCGCATCGCGCACGATCTCGACGAGAGGCCCGGTGTCCGTCGGCGCGAGGTGGACACCAACGCCCCCGGAGCGACGCACCGGCTCCGACAGGGCCTCGATCACGACGTCCGCATCCGCCATCTCGGCCGTGCCATCGGCCCGCAGCACCACGTCGATCCCGGCGTCCGCGGCGAGCCGGGCGAACGCGGCGGCCGCCGTGTCGTCCCCGACCACGCCGACCTTCCCGATCGTGGACCGGGGGATGCCGCCGGGCCTGCTCCTGCCGGACTCGACCTCCTGCCGGTCGAAGAAGGACACCGTGATCAGATTCTTCGCGACCTGAGTGTGGGTGAGGGAGACGAAGTAGCGCGTCTCGATCTTCGAGGCGGTCTCGACGTCGACCGCGGCGCCCTCGACCGCCGCGGCGAGCGCGGCACGCGGGGCGGGGAGCGGTGCGCCCTGCAGCTGCGAGCGCAGCAGGGCGGGCATGGCCGGCAGCATCGCCGCGACGGCCGGGGATGCGGGGGAGCCGCCCGGGATGCGGAACCCCTGCTCGTCCCACGGTTGCAGCGGCGCCGGATGCGCGGCGATCCAGGCGCGGGCGCGGTCCTCGAGGTCGGCGAGCGGGGCGAGCTCGTCGACGATGCCGACGGCCAGTGCGTCCTCGGCGCGGAACCGGGTGGCCGGCAGGATCACCTCCTGCAGCGCCCGCTGCAGTCCCAGCATCCGGACCGTGCGTGTGATGCCCCCGCCGCCGGGGAGGAGGCCGAGCGACACCTCGGGCAGGCCGAACCGTGCACCCGGGACGTCGGATGCGGCGATGCGGTGGTGGCAGGCGAGCGCCACCTCCAGCCCCCCGCCGAGGGCGGTGCCGTTCATCGCCGCGACGACCGGCCTGCCGAGCGTCTCCAGGCGACGCAGCAGCCCCTTCACGTGCTCGATGTGCGCGGTCTCCTCCGCGGCCTTGGCGGGGTCGGCGGCGCGGAGCAGGTGCAGGTCGCCGCCGGCGAACCAGCTGTCGGTCGCCGAGGCGAGGACGACCCCGGTGATGGTGTCGCGCTCGGCCTCGAGCCGGTCGACGGTCGCCCCCAGTGCGCTGACGAAGTGCGCGTTCATGGTGTTCACGGCGCTGTCCGGATCGGCCATCGTGATCGTGACGATCCCGTCGGCATCCTGCGCCCAGGCGTAGCCGGTGGACACGGCGGTGTGCTCGGTGGTTCCCATGCTGGTTCCTTCAGACGCGCTCGATGATGGTGGCGATGCCCATGCCGGCACCGACGCACAGCGTGGCGAGGCCACGCCGGAGGTCGCGGCGCTCGAGCTCGTCGAGCAGGGTGCCGAGGATCATGGCGCCCGTGGCGCCCAGCGGGTGGCCCATCGCGATGGCGCCGCCGTTGACGTTGACCTTCTCGTCGGGGATGCCGAGGTCCTTCTGCCACTTCATCACCACGGCGGCGAACGCCTCGTTCAGTTCGAACAGGTCGATGTCGTCGACCGTGAGCCCGGCGCGGTCGAGCGCCTTCCTGGTCGCCGGGGTCGGGCCGGTGAGCATGATCGTGGGTTCGGAGCCGACGACGGCGGTGGCGAGGATGCGGGCACGCGGGGTGAGTCCGGCGAGCTCGCCGGCCGCCGCCGAGCCGACGACGAGGAGCGCGGCGCCGTCGACGATGCCGGAGGAGTTGCCCGGGCCGTGCACGTGGTCGATCCGCTCCAGCCAGTGGTACTTCTGCAGTGCGACGGCGTCGAATCCCGCCTGCGCGCCGATGCCCGCGAAGCTGGCGGGCAGCCGCCCGAGCAACTCGACCGTCGACTCCGGCCGACGGTGCTCGTCGTGGTCGAGCACCACCACGCCGTTGAGGTCCCGCACCGGGACGATCGAGCGGGCGAACCTGCCCTCCCGCCAGGCCGTCTCGGCGCGCTGCTGCGAGCGGACCGCGAACGCGTCGACCTCCTCGCGGGAGAACCCCTCGACGGTCGCGATGAGATCGGCGCCGATCCCCTGGGGGACGAAGTACGCGTCGTAGTTCGTCGTCGGGTCTTCGGCGTACGCCCCGCCGTCGGAACCGATCGGCACCCGCGACATCGACTCCACGCCACCCGCGAGGACGAGGTCCTCGAACCCGGAGGCGACCTTCTGTGCCGCGAGGTTCACCGCCTCCAGCCCCGAGGCGCAGAACCGGTTCACCTGCACCCCCGGCACGGTCTCGGGCAGGCCCGCCACCATCGCCGCGGTCCGGGCGATGTCACCGCCCTGCTCGCCGACGGGTGACACGACGCCGAGCACGACGTCGTCGACCAGGGCCGGATCGAGTCCCGGGTTCCGGTCCCTGATCGCGTCGATCAGCGTCACCACCAGGTCGACCGGCTTGGTTGCGTGGAGGGCGCCGCCCCGGTTCTTGCCGCGCGGCGTGCGCACGGCGTCGTAGATGAACGCATTCGTCATGGTGTGCTCCTCAGGGCCCGCAGCCGGTCGGGATCCGCGCGTCGAGGACATCCTGCCCCCGTCGTCCACGGCTTCGCATCCGCCGCCTCGGCCGCTGTGGGAAGCCGACACACCGGACGCGTCGGCCGGGGGCTCCTTTATCACCGGTCCACGATCGACTTCGGCGGACAGGGTGGCCCAATAGACTCGCAGCTGGCGTAAGGAGTCCTACGTGAAGATCGTCGTGCTGGTCAAAGAAGTCCCCGACACCTACGGAGACCGGAAGCTGAACCTGGAGACCGGACTCGCGGATCGTGCCGCGAGCGAGGCCGTGCTGGACGAGATCGGCGAGCGCTCGCTCGAGGTCGCCCTCTCGTATGCCGACAAGAACCCCGGCACCGAGGTCGTCGTGCTGTCGATGACGCCGGCGTCGTCGGCGGCGACGGTGCGCAAGGGCCTCGCCATGGGCGCCGCATCCGCCGTGCAGGTGGTCGACGAGGCGCTCGCCGGCGCCGACATGGTGCTGACGGCCGAGGTGCTGGCCGCCGCGCTGAAGCGCACCGGATTCGACCTCGTGATCGCCGGCAACCAGTCGACCGACGGGTCCGGCGGTGTGGTGCCTGCCATGGTCGCGGAACTGCTCGAGGTGCCACTCGCCTCCGCGCTGAACACCGTGGAGCTCACGGCGGATGCGGTCGCGGGCGAGCGTGCGATCGAGGGTGGCACCCAGCAGGTGCGCGCAGCGCTCCCCGCGGTGATCTCCATCACCGAGCGGCTCCCCGACGCCCGGTTCCCGAACTTCAAGGGCATCATGGCGGCGAAGAAGAAGCCGTTCGACACGGTGTCGCTCGCCGACCTCGGGATCGACCCGATGGATCCCGCCGCCGCGCGTTCCATCATGCTCACCGTGAGCGAGAAGCCGCCGCGTGCCGCCGGCGTGAAGATCGTGGACGAGGGCGACGCCGGCGAGAAGCTGGCGGCGTTCCTGGCCGAGAACCGTCTGGTCTGAGGAGCACCGTGATGACTGATTTCGCGACCGATTCGATCCTCGTGCTGCTGGATGTCACCGCATCCGGCGGCCTCGCCAAGTCCGCTGCCGGCCTGCTCGGCGCCGCCTCGACGGTCGGCACCCCGGTGGCGCTCATCGTCGCCGACGGCGCGGATGCGCTCGCGCAGGAGGCGGCCGACCTGGGCGCCGCCGTCGTGCTCACCGCCGCCCCCGGCGACGGCCTCGGTGTCGGCGCCGTGGACGCG
>JAEZSU010000175.1 GCA_023421635.1 Actinomycetes bacterium
CGGCCCGTGCCGTGTCCGCCATCCGCTCGGCGGCCCTCTGCCGCACCCCTTCCGGGTCACCGTCGCCCCACACCGAGGCGGGAAGGATGTCCTGGTGGCGCTGGTCGATCGGGTCGTCGCAGACGGCCTGGCCGACGAGGTGGTTGGAGATGGCGAACACCTGCAGGCCGTTGCGGGCCAGGATGTCCTTCCGCCCCTGGACGTACGCGGCGTCGTCCCAGCGCGAGACGTCGAGGTGGTCGCCCCAGCTCGCGATCTCGAGTCCGTCATAGCCCCACTCCCCTGCGAGGCGTGCGACCTCCTCGAAGGGCAGGTCGGCCCACTGGCCGGTGAAGAGCGTGATCGGTCGTGCCATGGCTGTCTCCTCAGTCGTCTCCGGGCACCGCTGCCCATGCCGAGCCCTGCGCCGAGCTCGTCTCCACCGCGTCCAGGACCCGCTGCACGCGGAGTCCCTCCGCGAACGTCCCATGCGTGGGCATGCCGTCCTCGATGGCGCGCACCAGATCGACGACCTGGTGGGTGAAGCCGTGCTCGTAGCCGAGGATGTGCCCGGCCGGCCACCACGCGGCGACGTACGGGTGCACGTCCTCGGTGACGAGGATACGGGCGAAGCCCTGCCGCTCGACGGGCGCCGTACGGTCGTAGTGCTGGAGGACGTTCAATTCCTCCAGGTCGAACACGAGCGCGCCCTTCTCGCCAGACACCTCGAGGGTGAGGGCGTTCTTGCGTCCGGTGGCGAACCGGGTGGCCTCGAACGACGCGAGCGCGCCACCGGCGAGCCGGCCGGTGAACAGTGCGACGTCGTCGACCGTGACCTCGCCCGTCCCCTCGCCGGCGGTACCGGACAGGCCCGTGGTCTCGGCCAGGAGCGGACGCTCCTTCACGATCGTCTCCAGCATCCCGGACACGGCGGTGACGCGCTGACCGGTGACGAACTGGGTCATGTCGACGATGTGCGCACCGATGTCGCCGAGGGCGCCCGAGCCGGCGTGCTCCTTCTGCAAGCGCCACACCAGGGGCGCCTGCGGGTCGACGAGCCAGTCCTGCCGGTAGGCGGCACGGACCTGCCGCACCTCGCCGATGAGCCCCTGCGCGATGAGGTCGCGCATGAGCGTCACGGCGGGCACGCGACGGTAGGTGAACCCGACCATCGCCTGCGTGCCGGATGCCGCGGCGGCCGCCGCCATGGCCTCGGCCTCGGCGACCGAGTTGGCGAGCGGCTTCTCGCAGAGCACGTGCTTCCCGGCCTGGAGGGCGGCGATCGCGATCTCGGCGTGCGAGTCGCCCGGGGTGACGATGTCGACGATGTCGATGTCGTCACGGGCGATCACGTCGCGCCAGTCGCTCGCGGTCTCGGCCCAGCCCCACTGTGCGGCCGCGGCGGCCGTGGTCTCGGGGTTCCGGCCGACCAGCACCGCCATCTCGACGCCGCGGGGCAGGTCGAAGACGGCGGGCGCCTGCCGCCAGCCGACGGAGTGGGCCGCGCCCATGAAGCCATGCCCGACCATGGCGACACGAAGTGCGCTCATGCGAGCACCACCGTTCGCTCCACCGGGACGCGGTTGGTGACGTACCGGCCGGGGCCGCCGTCGACGCCGGGCATGATCTGCATGTACAGCAGGCGCATCGTGAGGACGACCTCCACGGTGAGCTCCGATCCCGGCGCGATCGGCTCGTCGAGCCCGATCACGATGTCGGGGCGGTCCGCGACGAACCAGAGCGTCTCGGACTGCTCGGGGAGCTCCTCGACCCGGTAGGCCGTGTCGTTCAGCACGAAGCGCAACCGGTCGGTGGGGATCCGCTCCCCGTTCACCGTCGCCTCCACGCCGTCCACCGCCGAGAGCCAGAGGCTGCGGTACCAGGGAAGCTGGACCGAGACGGCCAGGCCGTCATCGTGGCGGCGGACGTCCTCCTCGCGGAAGAGGGAATTGTGCGTAGCCATGTGCTGCGTGTCCTTCCTGCGTCAGCTCGCCGAGGCCGGGGCGCCGGCGGCTGCGATCTGGTCTTCGATGGCGCGGCGCATGAGCTCGTGCTGCTGCTTCACCTGTGCGATGGGGTCGGCTTCGCCGAGGTCGCTGAACGCGTGCCCCTCCCACTCGCTGGAGAGGAAGCCGCGGTAGCCGCCGTCGACGAACTGGCGCACGATGCGCGGGATGTCCATCGCCGGCTCCTGACCGTGCTCGTCGATGTCGTAGAACTTCGCGTGCACGTGGAAGATCTGCGGCATGATGTCCAGCCACTCCTCCGGCGCCACCAGGCCGTGCATGTTGAAGGCGAGGCGGGTGAACGGACCGAACTGCGCGCTGTCGAACTTCTCGGCGGCCAGGAAGTCCTCGAACTCCTGGTTCCGCACGTGCATCGGCATGGGCTTGCGCCAGATCTCATCCATGACGGTGAAGTACTCCTCCGGCATGCCCATGTCGCGCAGCGTCCGCAGCAGTCGCGGCGAGAGGCTGTGCATGGTCGAGGAGAAGTCGGCGGTGAACCCGAGGCGCTCGGACCCGAGTTCGTCGTACATCTCGCGGATCTGCGTGATGTGCGCGTCGTTGGGGCCCGCCGGAGCGTGCAGCTCGTAGCCCAGGCGCTGGTCGTACCGTTCCGCGAGGGGAAGCAGCCGGCGCAGCAGCTCCTTGCCGGCGGAGCGGATCACGATCGTGCTGAAGCCGAGCGTGTGCGCGGTCTTCAGCTGCCGGGCGAAGAAGTCGTACTCCTCGTCCGGGGTCATGTCGCGGTCCTTGCGGCGCCCCATGTCGAGGTTCGTGCCGACCGCGCTCGGGATCAGCCCGTAGCGGTCGATGCTGTCGCGCCAGAGTCGCACGAACTCGTCGTCGACATCGGGATACGTGCGCAGCATCTGCGCGATGTTGAACTCGATGCCGGGGCCCAGCCCCTCGTCCGCGACCGCCTTGATGAGGGTCTCGGGGGTGTAGACGCCGGCGGCGAACTCGGAGGTCAGCGAGTACAGGGTGATGCCGAGTTCGATCCCGGTCCCTGCGATGCCTTCGCGTGTCATGCGCCTCTCCTCATCGCAGGACCGGAAGGTGCGCGGCAAGTGCCGCCCGTGCCTCGGTCACGTCCGTCAGCATCCGGCTCCCCGCATCCTGTGCGAGCGCTGCACCGCCTGCTCGGCACGGATGATGTCGAACGCGTCCTGCCAGTGGTTCCAGTGCCAGCCCTCGTACTCGGAGGAGATCGCACCGCTGTAGCCGCCCCGCACGAGCAGCTTCACGAGCGAGCGGACCGGCACGGAGGGCTCTTCGCCGTGCTCGTCGATGCCGAAGAACTTGCCGTGCACGTGGCGGATCCACGGCATGATCTCGAGCCAGTCGTCCACCGGGGCGGGACCGAAGATGCCCGTGCCGTTGATGCCGAAGTCGATGCCGAACTCGGGCTGGCCGTGCTGGGCGGCGAGGCCGATGAACGCACCGAACCGCTGCCCGTGCTCGGCCTGGTCGGCCGGCGGGCCCTGCTCGAAGTAGCGGTTCCACAGCGCCACGACCGCCTCGAGCATCTCCTCGGAGGCGCCGCGGCGACGGTAGGCCTCGAGCAGCGACGGCGCGAAGCCGATCGTGGTGGCGCCCCAGTCCATGGTGAAGCCGAGGAACGGCGAGCCGACCTGCTCGAACCGGTCGCGCAGGGCAAGGATGCGGGGGTGCGAGGCGTACTGGTCGGCGTGCACCTCGCGCGCGAGGGTGACGCCGTACTCCTCGGCGACGGGGGCGAGCTGCTCCATCGAATCAGGCGTGAGGGAGATCTGCACGCGCGCGATCGGGAAGCCGAGCATCGCTGCGGCCTTGATCTGGCGGCGCATGTACTCGACGAGTTCGTCCTGCGTCATCAGCCGGTCACGACGGATGCCGATGTCGGCGTTGACCGCCAGCGAGGTCTGCACCAGGCCGAGCTCGTCGACCAGCCCGCGGAAGCGCTCGGCGTACGCGGGGTCGATCTCGGGGAACCCGCGGAAGCTGGAGAATCCGATGATCTCCAGGCCCGGTCCGAAGCCCTCGGCCGCGGCCTTGCGCATCAACTGCTCGAGGTCGTACTCACGGCCGTGGAAGGCACGGGTGAAGCTGTAGAGCGTGACGCCCTGGATCGGCGTGCCGAGGGTCATGCCGCCACCGCCTTCATGGTCTTGCGGTCGTGCTCCTCGATACGGAGCACCTCGCTGTCGGAGATGATGATGTAGGGGATGTAGAGCTCGATGTCGACCTCCACCTGGTGTTCCTCGGCGTCGCTCACCGCGATCTCGCCGGAGAGGACGGCCGAGTCTGCGGGGAACCATAAGCAATGGTCAGGCGTGCAGGCGCGCAGCGATCGAGCGAGCGCCGCGCACCGCGAGTGCGACCGCCGTGAGCGTCGGATTGCACGCCGTGGCGGTCGGGATCACCCCGTTGCCGGCGACGAAGACGCCGGGGGCGGCCCACACCTCGCTGTCGGGCGAGCAGACGCTGCGCCCGTCGTCGTCCACACCCATCCGGGTCGTGCCCTGATAGTGCAGCGAGCTGCCGAGCGGCAGCGTGAACGGCCGCTCGTCCAGCGGTTCGCCGACCGCATGACCCAGCCGCACGATCTCCTCCCGCGCACGCTCGACCGGAGTTCGGCGAGCGTGTAGGTACGGCCACCGAAGGTCCACAGCGGAACCTCGGGGCCGACCTCGACGATGTCGCCCACTTTCACGGCCACGCCGTCGATGAGGGAGGCCGCCATCCCCCGGTACGAGGGCATGCGCAGCCGGAGCTGGAAGCCGATGACGGCATCGCCCTCGCGGACGTTGCGGAAACCGACGGACTGGATCAGTTCGCGTTCGAGAAGCATCTGCGCACTCCCTGGTCGTGCGGTCCGCGACGTCGCGGACTCGGGGG
>JAEZSU010000196.1 GCA_023421635.1 Actinomycetes bacterium
CGGGTGCCGCCGCGAGCATCGGCGCCCAGGCCTCGGGCAGCCGGTCCGAGACCATCGGCGCGAGGATCCACCGCAGCCCGCTCGCGGCCGCCACCTCGACCGTCGCGGCGAAGCAGGCGCGAGACCGCTCGCCGCCCGCATCCCCCACGCCCCAGCAGTCGAGCACGGTCGTGACCCCGGCGCGGGCGAGGTCGGTGGCGGTCAGGTGCGCGGCGAGGGCGGCGTCCGCGGCCTCGTAGCCGAGCACGCCGCCGTAGTAGGTGCCGAACAGCCAGTCGAAGAACTCCTGCGCGTCGCCGCGGCCGGCACGGCCGAGGGCGTCCATGGAGTGCTGGTGCACGCTCACGTAGCCCGGATGCAGGATGCCGCCCGCGGCGTCGACGCGCGCGGCGGCGTCCGGGGCCGGACCGGTGCCGACCTCGGCGATGACGCCGCCGGTCACGGCGACCCAGCCGTGCACGACGGAGCGGTCCGCATCCATCGTGACGATGACGGCGTCGTCGATGACGAGGTCGGGCCTGGTCACGAGTGCGGGAAGAGCGGGATGCGGCCGAGGGTCACGAGCCGGTCCCGGTACGGCAGCAGCGCCTCCGGCCAGCCGTCCCCCTCCGCGAGGAGGGTGCCGATGCCGGCGATCTCGGCGCCGGCCGATTCGAGGAGCGCGAGCGCCGCGGTGACCGAGGAGCCGGTGGAGATGACGTCGTCGACGAAGAGGACGCGCTTGCCCTGCACTGCGTGCAGCCGGGCGCGGTCGAGCAGGAGCGCGCTGCCCGTGGTGCTCGTGATGGCGTGGACCGGCGCCTCGAGCGCGTCGCCG
The DNA here is from genome assembly GCA_023421635.1 of Actinomycetes bacterium. Lineage (GTDB taxonomy): Bacteria > Actinomycetota > Actinomycetes > Actinomycetales > Microbacteriaceae > Microbacterium. The sequence goes on from JAEZSU010000196.1 coordinate 818, forward strand.
AGGTGCACCTTCCGCGACTTCTGCAGGATGAGGTAGTCGTCGAGGCCCAGCGCGCGGCTGACCGCCATGGCGATCGGGATGCCGAGGGTCGCCGGTGCCACCACGATGTCGATGCCGGCGTCGGCGAAGTGGGCGGCGAGTTCCTCGCCCGCGGTGTCGACGAATCGCACGCCGTGGTCGATCACGATCATGAGCGCGATCGAGAGGTCGTCCGAGACGGGGACGATCGGAAGGGTGATCTGCTGACTGCCGACCTGGGCGACGTGCACGGTCGGGAGGGGTGCGCTGCTCATGCGGCGACCCTACTGAGGCCGCATGTCGCGCGGATTACGGCAGGCGACTGGCGCGGATGCGGCGACGCCGGCGCCGCGCCCGCAGGATCCTGCGGATCACCGTGAAGACGACGAGGAGCACCAGCACGATGGCGAGGATCATGACGGCCATCAGGAGCAGGCCCGCCGCAAGCCACGGATTCCCGCTGCCGGCAGCGGTCGCCAGCGCGGCGACGACCGACGACGAGGCGAGTGCGGGCATGGGGACACCCTACGGCGTGCCGGGCGACCACAGCGCTCCCCGGAGTACGCCGGGACACGCATCACGAAAAGATAACGGAAACCCTTCCCTTCGTTACCTCGCCGTTATAGAGTGCCCAGCACGGAAGCTGTTTTGCTGTGGCAGCTCCCGGCATGTGATTGCAGGACACTCTGGTGCAAGGGACAAGAGCCGGTCGGAAGCCTCTCCGACCGGCTCTTCTGCGTGCGGCGTTTCGACTCGCTCCGCTCGCTCAACGAACCGGGGGGGCACGCGGGCGTTGAGCGAGGAGCGCAGCGACGAGACGAAACGGGGTGGGGGTGGCGCTCGGTCGTTGAGCGAGGAGCGCAGCGACGAGACGAAACGGAGCACCAGCGCGTTTCGTCTCGCTTCGCTCGCTCAACGAACGGGGTGAGGCTCGGGCGTTGAGCAAGGAGCGCAGCGACGAGACGAAACGGGGCACCGGTACGTTTCGACTCGCTCCGCTCACTCAACGACCGGGGGGTGGCGCTCGGTCGTTGAGCGAGGAGCGCAGCGACGAATCGAAACGGAGCACCGGCGCGTTTCGACTCGCTCCGCTCACTCAACGAACGGGGGGCGCGAGGAGGGCGAGGCGGCTGAGGGTGCGGGCGAGGTCGCGGGGCGGGACCGGGGCGTCCCGCATCCGCTCAGGCGCCCCGGCCGCCTGCACGTCGAGGGGGATGCCACGGTCGTGCAGCACGTCGACGAGGATGCTGAAGCGCGCCAGCGGTTCGCGACGGATCAGCGCCGGGTCGGGCATCGCGGTCACCGCGATCCGCCGGAACCGGTCGGCGAGCCACAGGTACTGCTGCGCCCCGAGCGGCCGCTCGCACAGCTGCGCGAAGGAGAACACCGCCCCCTCCCCCGAGACGGCGAGCGCCTCCAGCGGCACACCGTCGGGGTCGAGCGCCACCGGGGTCCCCGGCGCGGATGCGGCATCCTCGCCCACGCGCCAGCTCCCGGCGCCGAATCCGGGCCCGCCAAGACGGCCGATGCGGTGGTCGCGTCCGTCGCCGAGGGGGACCACCACGAGGTCGGCCTCGATCTGCGCGATCGCGGGCAGGAACCGGTGGTGGTGCTGCGGGTCGGGGAAGAGGTCCGCGGGGGCGTAGTTCGAGGTCGCGATCAGCAGCACCCGGTGCTCGCGGAGCCAGCGGAGCACCGCGGTGAGGTACACCGCATCCGCCACGTCGTGCACGTGGAACTCGTCGAACAGCACCGCCTGCGCATCGCCGACGACCGCGGCGATCGCGGCCGTGAGGCCGGCCCCCGCGCCGAACAGCTCGCGCTGCAGCGCACGGAAGAACCCGTGGACGTGGAAACGCCGCACGGGCGCCGGCGCGAGCGCGGCGAGGTACTCCTCGGCCAGGACGGTCTTGCCGCGACCGACCGGCCCCCACAGGTACACGCCGTGCACGGCCGGTTCGGTCAGCCGGGCGAGCGCGGCCTCCTGCGCCGCGTCCGCC
>JAEZSU010000260.1 GCA_023421635.1 Actinomycetes bacterium
CGAACGGGAGCGGTTCGCGGCCCATCCGCTGCCAGTGCTCCAGCGACTGGGTGGTGACGTCGGTGCCCGTGCGGATGAACCCGGCGTCGTCCCGGTCCAGGGCGGCGAGCCACGAGGTGGCGGGGTCCGCGCCGATGAAGCAGAACAGCCCCCGGGCGGGCACGCGGCCCACGGTGTCGATCTCGACCGCTTCGAGCCGTTCGCCGCCGTCGAGGCCGACGACGTTCGAGCCCGTGTGCACCTGGATGCGGGCGTCGGGGGCGATCCGGTCGATGAGATAGGAGGACATCGTCGCGGCGAGGTCGTTCCGGCGGACGACGAGGTGCACCGGGCATCCCCCCGCGGCGAGGAAGATCGCCGCCTGCCCGGCGGAGTTCGCACCTCCCACGACCACGACCGGCGATTCGGCGACCTGCCGCAGCTCGAGCGGCGTCGCGGCGTAGTGGATGCCGACGCGCTCGAACTCCGCCCAGCGGGCCAGCGGGAGCTGCCGGTAGTGCGCGCCGGACGTGACCACGGCGGATCGCGCCTGGATGACGCTGCCGTCGGTGAGCGTGATCGCCAGGGTGTCGCCGTCCGGGCGCAGGTCGACGGCCTCGCAGGGTGCGCACACCCGCACCCCGAACTTGATGGCCTGGAGCGTCGCCTGGCCGATGAGGTCGCCGCCGCTGACCCCGAACGGGAAACCGAGGAAGTTCTCGATCCGCGAGGTCGCCGCCGCCTGCCCGCCGGGCGCGACCGCCTCCAGCAGCACGGCGCTCAGCCCCTCGGATGCGGCGTAGATCGCCGCGGCGAGCCCGGCGGGTCCGCCGCCGATGATCGCGACGTCGACGAGTCCCTCGGCGCCCGGCTCGTAGGCGAGCCCGAGCCGCTCGGCCAGCTCGCCCGGGGTCGCCCGGAGGATCGGCTCGCCCTGGATGAACGCGACCGGGAGGTCGTCGACGGCGAACTCGTGCACGGTCGAGTACACCGGGTCGCCGGGTGCGAGGGCGACGGCGGTGTGGACGAGGTCGAACCGTTCCGCGAACCGGCGCAGGTCGAGGAAGGCGCGGGACGTCCCGTCGCCGACGATCTTCAGCGTGAGCGCGGCGGCGGTGGCGCGCAGCGCGTCCCGACGCACCCACAGGGCGTGGAGGATCAGGTCCCCCAGCTCGTCGTCCTGCGCGAGCACCCGGCGAAGGCTCGTGCGGTCGAGCAGGCGCACCAGTCCGGGTCCGGTTGCCCTCGCGGAGAGGAACGCCCGCTGGCCGTTGAGGAGCCCGAGTTCGCCGACGAACCCGCGTGGCCCGACGGTTGCGATGACCTCCTCGCCGACCCACCGCAGCGGGTCGCGGACGAGGTCGACCTCGCCCTCCTCGACGAGGACCATCGGGTAGTCCGGCTCGCCGGTGCGGAAGACGAGATCGCCCGCCGCCACGGTGCGCGGCACCGCGTGCTCGCACAGTCGTGCCCACTGCTGCTCGCTGAGCACCGGCGAGATGTCGGGGTCGGTGACGAGTTCGGCCATGCGCTTCTCCTTGCTCCCCTTCCAGCCTGGCGTAGAGTGCCCGCATGGTCGAGGGGATGATCGATCCGGCGGTGCCGCCGTCTGGCACCGGCTGCGCGGAGTGCGAAGACGCCGGCGGCTGGTGGGTGCATCTGCGGCGCTGCGCCGTGTGCGGACACATCGGATGCTGCGACTCGTCACTCGCCAAGCACGCCACGGCCCACTTCCACGCGACGGGCCACCGCTACATGCGCAGCTTCGAACCGGGCGAGACGTGGTTCTGGGATTACGGCGACGAGCGGGCGTTCGACGGCCCCGACCTCGCGCCGCCGGAGAGCCACCCGAGCGATCAGCCGGCACCGGGGCCGGCCGGCCGGGTCCCCGCAGACTGGCGCGAGCTGCTGGCGGCCTCGGCCGGCTGACGGTCGCTCAGAGGAGCGCGTCGACCTCGATCTCGACCTTCAGCTCGGGGGCTGCGAGCGCGGCGACCGCGAGGATCACGATCGAGGGGCGGATGTCGCCGAAGACCTCGCCGTGCACGGCGCCCACGGCGTCGAAGTCGGCGATGTCGGCGAGGTAGACGCGGGTGCGCACGACGTCCTGCAGGGAGGCGCCCGCCTCTGCGAGGGCGGCGCCGATCCGGCGGAACACCTCGCGCGCCTGCTCGGCCGCATCCGCGCCGGGCGCGGTGGTGCCCGAGACGAACACGAAGTCGCCCTTCTTCACTGCGCGCGAGTAGCCGATGGCCTGCTCGAACGGGGAGCCGGAGGAGATGTTGGTGCGTGCGGACATGACGTGCCTTCGGGTCAGGGAACGGCGCGGAGCGGCGCCCGGTCCATCTTGACGGATCGCCGGGCTCGGCGATGACGCGTCGAATCAGGTGATCCGGCGAGAACAGGAGGATTGCGGCACGGATCGTCCTGTCTGCGCCGAATCGCCTGATCCGGAGCTGCCGCCGGCAGCGAGGCAACCGGGCACCCGGATGCTGCCGAAGTTCAATCGTTGAGAGTTTCAACGATTCTGACTACGCTGACCCTGCTGCCGCATCGATGCCGCAGCATCCGCCCGACGAAGGGTTCACTCATGACGTCAGTCGCCCTCCCCCGCACGATCTTCGACGAGTCGCACGAGGAGTTCCGTTCGGTGGTCCGTCGGTTCGTGGAACGGGAGGTTGTCCCGAACCTCGACGCGTGGAGCGCGCAGGGGCACGTCGACCGCGACTTCTTCGGCAAGGCGGCGGCGACCGGGCTCATCGGCATCACGGCGCCGGAGGAGTTCGGCGGCGGCGGTGTCGCGGACTTCCGGTTCAACGCGATCATCATCGAGGAGTTCGCACGGGCCGGCGCCACCGACGTCTCGATGTCGATCGACGGCGAGAACGACCTCGTCGCCCCGTACTTCATCGCCTTCGGAACCCCGGCGCAGAACGAGCGGTGGCTCACCCCCATGATCGCCGGCGAGAAGGTCGGCGCCATCGCGCTGACCGAGCCGGGCACGGGCTCCGACCTCGCGGCGATCACGACGACCGCCCTGCCCGACGGCGACGACCTCGTCCTGAACGGGGCGAAGACCTTCATCTCGAACGGCCTGCTGGCGGACTTCTTCATCGTCGCCGTGCGCACCGACCCCGACGCCGGCCGGAAGGGCATCAGCCTGCTGATCGTGGATGCGGACACCCCCGGGTTCACCCGGACCGGCCCCCTCAAGAAGATCGGCCTGCCTGCGCAGGACACCGCGGAACTCTCCTTCGCGGACGTCCGCGTGCCGAAGGCGAACATCCTCGGCACGCCCGGCGCCGGCTTCGAGCACATGCGCCGGAACCTCGCGGTCGAGCGTCTCAGCATCGCGGTGACCTCGATGGCCCGGATGCGCGCCACGTTCGACCAGGCACTCGCCTATGCGACCGAGCGACAGGCGTTCGGGCAGCGCATCGCCGACTTCCAGGCGAACCGGTTCTACCTCGCGGAGCTGGCCACCGAGATCGAGGTGACGCAGACCTTCATCGACCGCTGCATCCTCGACGCCTCCGGCCACGAGCTCGACGAGGTGACCGCAGCCATGGCCAAGTGGTGGGCGACCGAGCTGCACCAGCGTGTGATCCAGCGGGCACTGCAACTGCACGGCGGGTACGGCTTCATGCGCGAGTACGGCGTCGCCCGCGACTACATGGACTCGCGCGTGGCCACCATCTTCGGCGGGACGACCGAGATCATGAAAGAGATCATCGGCCGCCGTCTCGTCCGCTGATCCCGGTTCTCACTCCACGCCGAAGCGCACCCGCCCGAACGGCCACACCCGCTCGAGCCATGCCGGCACGAATGCGTCCAGGGCATCCGCGACCGGCGTGCCGACGAGCGCATCGACGGTCCACCACGACACGACGGCATCGGCGCCCGGCGCGACCGCCGGGTCGATGTAGACGCAGCCGAGGAGCCGCTGCTCGGCCTCGTCGAACAGCGCGTAGTTGTAGGAGCTGCGAGCCGCCATCTCCTCCTCGTGGTACCGAAGATCCTCGCGGTCGGCCTCGACCGTCATCCCCGCCGGAGGCCACCCCCACGCCTCGCCGTAGGTCGCGAAGAGCCGGTCACGCGATCCCATGACCGCGATCATGTCGAGGTCGACGTCGGTGGCCCGGATCGGGCGCAGGTGATGGCGTCCGGCGTCATCGAGGTCGACCCTCGTCGGTGGGATGAAATCCTCAGGCAGCCAAGACATGGAGGCATCGTGGCACAGCGGGCCGGCGTCAGCGGCTCGCGTCGATCGGATTCGCGGCGCGGCCGGGGGCGTGGTCGAAGATGAGGCTGGTGTTGGTGGCGGCGACCTCCTCGCGCAGGCTCAGGGTGTCCGAGACCAGTTCGCGCAGCGCCGCGGCGTCGCGGACCGCGACGTGCAGCAGGAAGTCGCGATCGCCGGCGAGGAAGTAGACGTGTCTGGTCGCCGGGAGCCCTCGAAGGTACGTCTGGAACCGACGGAGCCCGCCGCGGGCGTGCGCGTGCAGCCGGATGGCGATGAGCGCTTCGAGCCCCAGGCCCAGCGCCTGCGGGTCGACCTGTGCGGTGAACCCGGTGATGACCCCGCCTGCCACGAGCGCCCTGATGCGCTTGTGACAGGTCGACTCTGCGATCCCGACGCGCGCTGCGACCTCGCTGTTGGGCATCCGGCCGTTCTCGGCCAGCGCTGCGAGGATCGCCAGGTCGACCTCGTCGAGCGGGGTGCGGGCGGGTGAAGGATCTGCCATGGCGCCTCCTGTCGGCATCCGTCAGTGAAGATCCTGCCGCAGCTCGTGCCTTTCGCGAAGTAGCTGTATTCATTCACCGTGCGATGGCCGGAATCCACAGGATTGAGGCATCCGAATGCAGCAGGAGGGTGCGATGACGCGCGCGATCGTGGTCGGTGCCGGCATGGTGGGGCTCGCCACCGCCTGGCATCTGCAGGAGTACGGCGTCGAGGTGACGGTCGTCGACCGCACCGGCGTCGCGGCAGGGTCCTCGTGGGGGAACGCCGGGTATCTCACGCCCGGGAAGACCATCCCGCTTGCCGATCCGAGCGTGTGGACGTACGGCCCGCGGGCGTTGATCGACCCGGATGCGGCACTGCACGTCCCCTTCCGGGTCGACCCGAAACTGTGGACGTTCCTCGCGCAGTTCGCCGCACGCGGGACCATGCGCGCCTGGAACCGCACCATGGCGGCGCTCGTCCCGGCGAACGCCATGGCACTCGCCGCATTCGACGAACTCGCCGACGGCGGGGTGGCCGCGCCGACGTACGACAGGCCGTTCATCGTCGGGTTCACCGCGCAGGCGCACGCCGACGCGTTCCTCCGTGAGGTGGCGCACATCGAGCAGCACGGACAGACGGTGCCGATCCGGCGGCTGACCGATCCGCGCGAGCTCGCCCCGCAGCTGTCGGATGCGGTCGGCGTCGGGTACGCGATGGACGGGCAGCGGTTCATCGAGCCGGGACCGTACGTGCAGTCCCTGGGCGATGCGGTCGCCGCCCGCGGCGGCGTCCTGCGCTTCGGCACCGCGGTCACCGGCGTCTCCGCGAACGGCACCCGCTCGGTGACCCTCGCAGACGGCGAGCGCCTCGCGGCCGACGCGGTCGTCATCGCGACGGGCGCCTGGATGCCGCAGCTCGCCCGCCCGCTCGGTGTCAGGGTGCGGGTGCAGGCCGGGCGCGGGTACTCGTTCTCGGTCGCGAGTACGGAGCCGGCGTCGCACGCCGTGTACCTCCCCGTGCAGCGCATCGCCTGCACCCCCTACCGGGGCCGGTTCCGCGTCGCCGGGACCATGGAGTTCCGAGGCCCTGACGAACCCGCGCAGCCGCGCCGCATCCAGGCCATCGTGCGCACGGCGCGGGGTCTCCTCTCCGGCGTCGACCTCGACGACCGGCAGGACGAGTGGGTGGGATCCCGCCCGGTCACCCCGGACGGGCTCCCCCTCGTGGGTGCGACGCGGGCGCCGGGCGTCTACGTCGCCGGCGGTCACGGCATGTGGGGCATCGTCCTCGGCCCCGCGACGGGCAAGCTCCTCGCGAAGCAGATCGTCACGGGCGAGGTCGACCCGGTGATCGCCCCGTTCGACCCGCTCCGCTGAGACTCAGAAGGGGTACCGCTCGATCTCGGACTGCACCGTGATCCACTGCGTCTCGGTGAAGCTGTCGAGGTTCGCGTGCGGGCCGCCGAAGCGGCCGCCGCTGCCCGAGGCCTTCGCGCCGCCGAAGGGGATCGGCGCCTCGTCGTCGACGGTGGCGTCGTTGATGTGGACGGCGCCGGATTCGATGCGGTCGGCGAGCTCGAACGCGCGGTACGCGTCGCCGGTGAGGATCGAGACGGACAGCCCGTACTCGGAGGCGTTGATGATGTCGATCGCCTCGTCGATGTCGTCGTAGACGAGCACGGGCGCCACCGGGCCGAAGATCTCCTCAGTCCACGCCCGGTTGTCCGCGGCCACGTCGGCGAGCACGGTCGCCGCGTAGAACCGGCCGTCGTGCGTCCCACCGGCGGCGAGCGTCGCACCCTGCGCCTGGGCGGTCTCGACGACGTCCACGACATGCTGCAGCTGCGCGTCATCGATGATGGGGCCGAGTGCGTTCGCGGGGTCCGCGCCGGCGCCGACGGGCAGCCGCGACGCCTTCTCCGCGAGCAGCCGCACGTACTCGTCGGCGATCGAGCGGTGGACGATGTGGCGCCCCGTGGTCATGCAGATCTGCCCCTGGTGCAGGAAGCTGCCCCACGCCCCGACGCCCGCAGCGCGTCCCACGTCGGCATCCGGCAGCACCAGCAGCGCGTTGTTCCCGCCGAGTTCGAGGTGCAGCTTCTTCAGGAGCGGCGCGGCCGCCGCCGCGATCTTGCGGCCCGCGGCCGTCGACCCGGTGAAGGAGATCGTCGAGATCCCCGGGTGCGCGACGATCGCCTGTCCGACGTCGCCCCCACCGGGCAGCACGTGCAGCACACCCTCCGGGAGCCCCGCTTCGGCGAGCAGCTCGGCGAGCACGAAGCCGCCCGACAGCGAGGTGCGGGGGTCGGGCTTGAGGATCACGGCATTGCCCAGCGCGAGCGCGGGGGCGACGGAGCGCATCGACAGGATGCCGGGGAAGTTGAAGGGGGAGATCACGCCGACCACGCCGACCGGCACCCGCTTCGCCATCGACAGCCGCGGCTTCATGGAGCGCAGCACCTCACCGAACGGATGCGACGCGAGCGCGGCCGCCTCCTCGAGCTCCGTCGTCACGAGCATGGTCTCGAAACCCGCCTTGCCCTGCGCGGAGCCGGCCTCGGCGACGAGGACGTCGTGCAGGCGCGAAGGGCGCTCGCGGAGCAGTTGCGCCGCCTTCAGCAGCACCGCCACGCGTGCGGTGTAGGGCTGGGCCGCCCACGCCTTCTGCGCGGCGGTGGCGCTCGCGACCGCACGGTCCACGTCGGCGGCGTTCGCACCGGCCACGGTGGTGAGCCGCATCCCGGTCGCAGGGGAGACCACCTCGATCGGATCGCCGGCGCCGTCCCGCCACCCGTCGGAGAAGAGCTTGCCCTCCCACACGGGGGCGGCAGAGATGTCAGTGGTCATCGTGGTGTCCTTCCGCAGCGTCGCGAGCCGTCCACCGGGGCGCGCCCGAGAGCCGGGGATCCGGGAACGGATGCGGCGAGCCTAATACGCGTCCGGGGGGTCGGGGCCGCTTGGCGGGCGGGCCCGCCCGCGGCTTAGGATGCGCGGGTGGGGCAGCGTCGGACGAAGAGGATCTGGTGGTGGCTGTCGGGCGGGGTGCTCATCCTGCTCGTCACGGTCACCGCGGTGTTCGTGCTGCCCATCCTCCTGCACAAGGACCAGGGCGTGTCCCGCCTCGTCGAGACCGGGGAGGAGTGGCCGCAGCGCGTCACCGCTGAGGGCGAGGACGGCCGGACCCGCACCGTCATGGTCTCGCCCGCCGAACCGGGCGCCGAGCTCGACACCAGCGCGCTCCGCCCGGGCGATCGGATCGTCGTGAGCGGCTCCGGGTTCGACACATCGCAGGGCATCTACGTGGCCATCTGCAAGGAAGCACCGACGGGCGAGCGACCGGGACCGTGCCTGGGCGGCGTGCCCGACACCTCGTCGGGCGAGCAGCCGACCGGTTCGGTGCAGTTCGCGCCGAGCAACTGGATCAACGACGACTGGGCGTGGAAGCTCTTCGGCGCGCGCGGCTACGACGACGCAGAGACGGGGACGTTCACGGCGTACCTCGAAGTGCCCTCGCCCGAGGGCGACGGCGTCGACTGCCGCGTGGACCGCTGTGTCATCGCGACCCGGAACGACCACACGGCGCTGGGCGACCGCGTCCAGGACGTCCAGCTCCCGGTCGGCTACGCCGACTGAGACGCCGTCAGTAGACGACCACCGGCTTCAGCGTGGTACCCGCCGCCGAGTCCGCGAACGCCTCGTTGATCTCGGCGAACGGATAGCGGCGGACGAGCTTGTCGAACGGGAACCGCCCCGCCTGCCACAGCGAGATGAGCCGCGGGATGAACGTCGTCGGCGCCGAATCGCCCTCGACGACGAACGTCACGCGGATCCCCATCGGTACGGCGAGCCCCACAT
>JAEZSU010000049.1 GCA_023421635.1 Actinomycetes bacterium
CGGCAAGGGACGCCGATGACGGCCGGGGAACGCACCGGGCTCGAGGACGACGGGTCGCACGCCTCGCCGCTGCGTGGTGCGCGGGCCGCCGCGGCGCTCGCCGTCGGCCGCATCCGGGCGGGGGATCTCGGGGCAGCGCCGGTCCTGCTCGGGCTCGTCGTCATCTGGGCGGTCTTCCAAGCCCTGAACCCGGTGTTCCTCTCCCCCGAGAACCTCGTGAACCTCACGATGCAGTCGGCGGCAACCGGCACCATCGCACTGGGCGTGGTCGTGGTGCTGCTCATCGGCGAGATCGACCTGTCGGTCGGATCGGTGTCGGGCCTGGGCGCAGCCATCCTCGCGGTCACCTTCGTGCAACTTGGGTGGCCGCTCGCACTGAGCATCGCGGCGGCGATCGGGACGGGCCTGCTCGTCGGTCTGCTCTATGGCTTCCTCCGCACCCGGTTCGGCCTGCCGAGCTTCGTCATCACCCTCGCCGGACTCCTCGGCTTCCTCGGCCTGCAGCTCTGGGTGCTCGGCGACACCGGCACCGTGGCGATCGGGTTCGACTCGTGGATCGTGCAGTTCGCCCAGCAGTCCTTCCTTCCGCCCTGGGCCTCCTACCTCGTGGTGGTGGCCGCGGTCGCCGTGTACGTGTGGAGCGTGGTGCGGCGGACGCGGCGGCGGGCCGCCGCGGACCTCGCCACCGAGGGCTACGGTCTCATCGTCCTCCGCGCCGCCGCGCTCCTGGCGGTGCTGCTGCTGTGCGCCTGGTATCTCAACCGGTACCGCGGCGTCGGGGTGATGTTCCTCTTCTTCGTCGCGCTCGTCGTCGTGGTGCACCTCGCCCTCACCCGCACACGCTGGGGCCGCGCGGTGTACGCGGTCGGGGGGTCGGTCGAGGCCGCCCGCCGTGCCGGCATCCCCGTCACCCGCATCTATCTGAGCGCGTTCGCGCTGTGCTCCGCGCTCGCGGCGACCGGCGGCATCCTCGCCGCTGCGCGCCTGTCCTCGGCCGGCCAGGGGTCGGGCGGCGGCGACACGAACCTCATCGCGATCGCGGCCGCGGTGATCGGTGGCACGAGCCTGTTCGGCGGGCGCGGGTCGGCGTTCTCGGCGCTCCTGGGCATCCTCGTGCTGCAGTCGATCTCGTCCGGGCTGACCCTGCTGAACCTGGATGCGGCGGTGCAGTTCATGATCACGGGGGTCGTGCTGGTCCTCGCGGTCGTGATCGATTCGCTGTCGCGGCGCGCACGTGCGGCCGCCGGCCGGGCCTGACCGCTGCGTTCAGCATGAGAACCCGATAACCACGCGGTAACGGTCTTTCGTTCATCTCTTGACGCCAAGGATGGATGCGGTCATGATCGCTGCAGGCGCGACAGCACAGCAGCGACGCTCCCTGGGGATCGCGTCCTTCAACGATGAAAGGCGAACGATGAACAAGGCGACACTTCTCACCGTCGCCGCACTGACCGGTGCGGCAGCGGCGGCCCTGGCGGGGTGTTCGAGCGGTGGCGGAACGGGCGGCAGCACCGACGGCGGCGGCGACGCGGCCGGCCGCGCGTGCGTGATCCTCCCGGACGCGGCGTCCTCGCCCCGCTGGGAGAACTTCGACCGCAAGTACCTGCAGGAGGGGCTGGAAGGGGCCGGCTTCGAGGTCGACATCCAGAACGCGCAGGGCGACAAGGACAAGTACGCGACGATCGCCGACCAGCAGCTCACCAAGGGCTGCGGCGTGATGCTGCTGGTCGACTATCAGGGCGCGGCGGAGGCCGTGGCATCCAAGGCGAAGGGCGAGGGCATCCCGGTCATCGCCTACGACCGCCCCTTCGAGGGCGCCGACTACTACGTCTCCTTCGACAACGTCGAGGTGGGTCGCTTGGAGGGCCAGACCGTGCTCGACGGCCTGTCGGCGGCGGGGAAGGACCCGTCCACCGCTGTCGTGGTCTACATGGGCGGCGACCCGACGGACGGCAACGCGGCGATGTTCCGCGAAGGCGCCGTCGAGGTGATGGAGGGCGCGGGCATCAAGCCGGCCGCCGAGCCTCCCGGGGTGTGGGACCAGGCCAAGTCGCAGACGAACTTCGAGCAGGCGCTGACCTCGCTCGGCGGCAAGGTCGACGGCGTCTGGTCGGCGAACGACACGAACGCCGCCGGCGTCATCAAGGTGCTGCAGGACAACAACCTCGAGGGCGTCGCGGTGTCCGGGCAGGACGCGAACGTGGCGGGGCTGCAGAACATCCTCCTCGGATGGCAGACGGCGACCGTGTACAAGCCGGTCAAGGACGAGGCGGACGCCGCCGTCGAGACGGCGATCGCGCTGCTGCAGGGCGAGACGGTGCAGACGGATGCGGAGCTGGAGGACGGGACCCCGTACATCCAGGTCACGCCGCAGCTGATCGGTCCCGACGACGTCAAGATCGTGATCGATGCGGGCGACGCATCGTACGAGGACGTCTGCACGGCCGACGTGATGGCGGCCTGCGAGGCCCACGGCGTCACGAAGTAGCACTCCCCGCTCAGGCCGCGAGGGCGTCGCGTCAACGGGCGCGGCGCCCTCCGCGTGCACAGAACCGTTCACCACGAGGAAGCGCGCATGTCAGTGTCCACATCCGCAGAGCCGATCATCTCCTTGATCGGCGTCACGAAATCGTTCGGTCCGGTCAGCGTCCTCAAGGGCGTCGACCTGACCGTCTATCCGGGCAAGGTGACCGCCCTGGTCGGTGACAACGGCGCCGGCAAGTCCACGCTCATCAAGGGCCTCGCCGGGGTCCAGCCCTACGACGACGGGCAGGTGCTCATCGACGGCGAGCACCGCGACCTGCACACGCCGCGCGAGGCCGCGGCACTCGGCATCGAGGTGGTGTACCAGGACCTCGCGCTGTGCGACAACCTGGACATCGTCCAGAACATGTTCCTCGGCCGCGAGGAGCTCTCCGTCGGCACCTTCGACGAGGGGCGCATGGAGCGCGAGGCGTCCGACACGCTCCGCTCGCTGTCGGTGCGCACCGTGAAGTCGGTGCGGCAGAAGGTCTCGTCGCTCTCGGGCGGCCAACGGCAGACGGTCGCCATCGCGCGGGCCGTGCTGAAGAAGGCCCGCGTGGTGATCCTCGACGAGCCGACCGCGGCGCTCGGGGTCGCGCAGACCGAACAGGTGCTGAACCTCGTCCGCCGGCTCAGCGAGCAGGGTGTGGCCGTGGTCCTGATCAGCCACAACCTCGTGGACGTCTTCGAGGTCGCCGACGACATCGCGGTGCTCTACCTGGGGCAGATGGTGGCGCAGATCCCCCGCGCCGAGACGACCCGCGACGACGTCGTCGGGTACATCACCGGCACGAAGACGATGGGCGTCGAGATCGTCAACACGTCGACCATCCGCACCGAGGGAGGCCTGGAATGACCAGCGAAGCGACCCGCACAGCGGCCGCACCCGATCCGGTCGCGAGCGACCTCATCGGCAGCGGCGTGGAGGGCGGCCTCGGGGACCAGGTGCGCGCGTGGTGGCAACGCGTGCGCAGCGGCGACATGGGCGCGCTACCCGCCATCGGCGGCCTCGTGGTGCTCGGCGCCCTGTTCGCGACACTGAGCCCGTACTTCCTCACCGAACGCAACTTCGCCAACTATCTCAACCAGGCCGCATACCTCGTGATCCTCGCCATGGCGCTGGTCTTCGTCCTCCTGCTGGGCGAGATCGACCTGTCGGCCGGCGTCACCGGCGGCGTCGGCATGGCGCTCTTCGTGGTGCTGAACGCACAGGTCGGGCTGCCCTGGCCGCTGGCGCTGCTCATCGGGTTCGGGTTCGGGCTGGTCACCGGGGCGACGATCGGGTTCTTCGTGGCGCGGGTCGGCATCCCGTCGTTCGTGGTGACGCTGGGCCTGTTCCTGGGACTGCAGGGACTCGCGCTCGTGGTCATCGGCCCCGGCGGGGTGTACCGCCTCGAGGTGCCGGAACTGCTCGCACTGCAGAACCGCAACCTGCCCGACTGGGGCGGGTGGGTGATGCTGGCGGTGATCCTGGCGATCTCGGCAGGCATGTCGTTCTGGGATCGCGCCCGCCGGACGCGCGCCGGGGTGCCCAACCGCACGCTGTCGCTCGTGTTCGTCAAGCTCGCCGTCATCGCCGTGATCGGCGGGGTCGTGGTGTTCATCCTCAATCAGGACCGCGGGCAGTCGATCATCGCCGTGCAGGGCGTGCCGATGGTGGTGCCGATCGTGCTGGCGATCCTGTGGATCGGCACGTTCGTGCTCGACCGTACGAAGTTCGGCCGGTACCTCTATGCGATCGGCGGCAACGCCGAGGCCGCACGGCGGTCCGGTGTGAAGGTGCGGCTGATCAAGTGGTGCGCCTTCGTCATCTGCTCGAGCCTCGCGGTGTTCTCCGCGCTGCTGAGCGTCTCCCGCGTGGGTGCGGTCGACGCCACGGTCGGCCGCGACATCGTCCTGAGCGGGGTCGCGGCGGCGGTGGTCGGCGGCGTGAGCCTCTTCGGCGGGCGCGGCCGGCTCATGCACGCGGCGATCGGCGCCCTGGTGATCACGGTGATCACGAACGGGCTCGGGCTGCTCAACCTCCCCGCAGGGATCAACCTGCTCATCACCGGCGGTGTGCTGATCCTCGCCGCGACGGTCGACGCCGTCTCCCGCCTGCGAACGGGCGGCGGGAGGACCTGACCCCGTGGGGTGCCGGTTCGGGACCGGCGCCCCACGGCGCACTCCCGCAGGAGCGCCCCCCGCGCGTCGATCGTGTCGGG
>JAEZSU010000093.1 GCA_023421635.1 Actinomycetes bacterium
CGGATGGCCGCACGATCTCGGTGCACGCTGCCGTCGTCGCCCGTGAGGGCGGCGAGGCGCTGCCGTTCCTGGTGTTCCTGCAGGGCGGGCCGGGCAACGAGGCACCGACCCCGTTCCACCAGCCGACCGCGCCGTCGTGGCTCGACGACGCGCTCGCGCACTACCGGGTGGTGCTGCTCGACCAGCGCGGCACCGGGAAGTCCACGCCGGTGTCGGACGCGATCCTCGATCGGATGCCGCCGGCCGAGGTCGCCGAATACCTCACGCACCTGCGGGCCGACAGCATCGTCCGGGACGCGGAGGCGATGCGCGAGCACCTGGGCGCCGCGACCTGGAGTACGCTCGGGCAGTCGTTCGGCGGCTTCACGACCCTCGCCTACCTCTCGACGGATGCGGCGTCGCTCGACGACGTCTACATCACCGGCGGCCTGAGCGCCGTCGGCCGCCACCCGGACGAGGTGTACGCGACCTGCTACGACAAGATGCGCGTGATGACCGAGCGGTACTACCGCCGCTTCCCCGAGCATCGCGACGCGATGCGGCGCCTGGTCGATCTGGCGGATGCGGGGCGGATCGTGCTGCCGAGCGGCGAGGTGGTCTCGCGGTCGCGGCTGCGCTCGATCGGCTCGCTCCTGGGTGGCGACAACGGCTGGCAGACGCTGTGGTCCATCCTCGAACACGACCCGGAGACGAACGCCTTCCGGTACGACCTGGCCGACGCGATGCCGTTCGGGGGACGCAACCCGCTGTACTACGTCTTCCACGAATCGAGCTACGCCGACGGCTTCGCGACCGACTGGTCCGCCGAGCGCACCGAGCCCGACGACTACCGGGAGGACGTGACGCTGTTCACCGGCGAGCACGTGCGGCGGGAGTGGTCGCAGACGGTGCCCGCCTTCCAGCCCTGGGCGGAGGTCACCGACATCCTCGCCACGCACGCCTGGCCCAGGCTCTACGACGCGGACCGCATCCGTGCCGCCGATCCGACCGGCGCCGCGGCGATCTACGTGAACGACGTGTACGTGCCGGTGGAGTTCTCGCTCGAGACGGCTGCCCTCATGCCGGGCGTGCAGACGTGGATCACGAGCGAGCACGAGCATGGCGGCCTCCGCACCGGGCAGGTGCTGCCGCGGCTCATCGACCTCGCCAGGCATCGCCGGGTGCGCTGACGCGTCGAGTTGTCACCGTCGGGCGACCGCCCGCAGCGCCCAGCGGGCGAGCAGCAGCGCGATGAGGCCGCCGAGGAGGGCGAGTCCGGCGGCCCAGACGAACCCGATGCCGGGGTCGCTCGCCGCGCTGACGACGGATGCCACGATCATCGCGAGGAGGCTCACCACCCAGGCCGCGGTGAGGCCGATGCGTTCCGGGACTCGCCAGTCACGGGTCGTCCAGACGAGCACGGTGGCGATGCAGCCGAGGATCGTGAACGCGCCCGCGCCCGCGAGGACGAGGAACGGGTGGATCGACCAGTCGCTGTCCTCGTCGAAGCGGGCCGTGATGCTGAGGAGCGCGCCGAGCACGAGGAACCCGGCGACGGTGGCGCCGACCATCAGCACGCCCGCCCAGATCGGTACGAGCGACCCGGTCCGGGCGCGGGGGAGGGTCGCCGCGTCCTCACCGTCACCCAGTGCTGCGGCGAGCACCGTCTCGGGCGGGCCGAGGCGCACCAGCGCGGCCTGCACCGCATCCGGATCCCCGGAGACCGCGGCATCGGCGAGGTGCTCGCGGATGCCGCCGAGCACCTCGTCCCGCATGGCGGGCGCGTGCGCGCCGAGGAGCGCGTCGAGCCGGTCGAGGTATGCCTGTGCGTCACGCTGCGTCGAAGTCATCCGTCCGTCGCTCCCATCAGTGTGTTCACGGTCGTGTGGAAGAGCTGCCAGTCCCGCCGGAACTCGCCGAGTGCCGCGTGGCCGGCGGGGGTGAGCCGGTAGTAGCGGCGGGGCGGTCCGGCGGCTGACTCCTCCCACGTGGATTCCACGAGGTCCCGGCGACGCAGGCGGGACAGCAGCGGGTACAGCGTTCCCTCGCTCTCGAGCAGGCCGCTCTCGTGGAGGCGGCGGGCGATGGCGAGGCCGTAGGTGGGTTGCTCGGCGATCAGGGCGAGGACGCAGTACTCCACCACGCCCCGGCGCAATTGCGCGCCGACCTGCACGTCACCAGCTACCATGCGGAACACGGTAGCTGGTGACACCATGAACCACAATGGGTCGGCGCGGGTCAGGCCTTCTGCGGGAGGAGGGCTTCGAGGCGGCGGAGGTCGCCGCGGAGGCCCTTGCGCAGCTGGAGTCCCAGCAGCGGCTCCATCACCCGGGCGGCACCGGACAGGCGCACCTCGAGCGCGGCGAGGATGCGCGCGCCCTCGGCGGTCGGGGTGACGGTGTAGCTGCCGCCGCCGTGCCACGGGTCGCCGTCGAGGCGCCACGCCACGTGCGTGCCCTCGGCGAACTCGGTGATCGTCCATCGCATGGTGAGGGACTTCGGGCCCATCGCGACGTCGGTCTCGCCGTCGACACCGAGCGCGGGTGCCGTGGCATCGACGTACCGGGACCCGACGATCGACTGCCGCCATTCGACCTCGTTGGTCACATCGGACAGGTAGGCGAAGACGCGGGAGGCCTCCAGCGGGACCTCGATCGCATGGGATGTGCGCACAGCTGCACGCTACGCCATCCCCCGCACTCCCCCCGCCCCGCCCAACCCCACGTTCATCCGTCGCATATGTGGCCTCGTGGGCGTCCGCACCCCGATTTTGCGACGGGTGAACCTCAGTGGGGGGCGCGGGAGGGGAGGGCGGGGCGGGAGCGGGGGAGCGGATCAGCCTTTCAACGCGCCCTGGGTGACACCCTCCATCACCCATCGCTGGGCGAAGAGGTACGCGATGACGGCCGGCGCCATCGCCATGAGGTACGAGGCGAACGCGACGTTGTACTCGCTCGAGAACTGGTTCTGGAACAGGTTCTGCCGCACCGGCAGGGTCTGCAGATCGGCGTCGGAGATGATCAGCGACGGCATCATGAAGTCGTTCCACGCGTAGAGGAACGCGAAGATGCCGACCGTCGCGCTCATCGGTGCGAGCAGCGGGAAGATGAGCCGCCAGAACACCTGCCAGGTCGATGCGCCGTCGATGCGCGCGCTCTCCTCCAGCTCGATCGGGATGGAGCGCAGGAACGCGGTGAACAGCAGGATGCTGAAGCTCAGCTGGAACATGGTCGCGAGCAGGATGACGCCCAGCGGGTTGTCGAGCCCGACGCGGCCGGTGAGCTGGATCTGCGGGAGCGCCACGACCGGGAACGGGATGAACATGGCCGCCAGCAGGTAGAAGAACGACCAGCGGAAGAACCGGCGGTCCCAGTTGCGCACGATCGCGAACGAGGCGAACGCGGCGAGGACGATCGTCGCCACCACGGTGCCCGCGGTCACGAGGAACGACATCGCGAAGCCGACCGGGAACTTCGTCAGGTTCCACGCGTCGACGAAGCCCTGGATGCTGAAGGGCGCCGGGAGCGTGAACGCGTTGCCGTCCACCGCCTGCCCGGACGTCTTGAACGCCATCGAGATCGTGACGTACAGCGGCAGGAGCACGGTCACCGCGCACAGGATGAGGATGACGGTGGTCGACCATCGCCCGCGGTCGGCCCGGGCCGGTCGGACGTGCTTGCGGCCCGACCGCTCGCGCGTGCGCGCGCTGTCGGGGGTGACGAGGGTGCGGGTGTCCGCGGTCGCGGTCTGCGTGGCCATCAGAGTGCGTTCCTTCCGCGGGTCACCGCGAGCTGCAGCACGGCGATGATGACGGTGATGATGAAGAAGAGCGTGGCCGTGGCCATCTGGTAGGCGTAGTCACCGGTCTGGAACCCGCGGATGATCGTCATCGCGATGCTGCGGGTGGCGGTGCCGGGACCGCCGTCGGTGAGGCCGACGATGATGTCGTAGGCGTTGAGGAAGTTCTTGAAGCCGAGGATCACGTTGATCACGACGTAGCCGGCGACCAGGGGCACCGTGATCCGCAGGAGTTGCTGGGTCTTGGATGCGCCGTCGATGGATGCCGCCTCGTACACCTCGCCCGGCACCGAGAGCAGCCCGGCGATGTAGATGAGCAGCGCCGATGGGATGGCCTGCCACGCGGTGACGATCACGACGCCGATCCAGGCGAGGTCGGGGTTGGCCAGGATGCTTTCGGACAGCAGCGGGATGCCCAGCGTCGACCCGAGCGCCGGGAGGCTGTTCTGGAAGAGGAACTGGAAGACGTAGGCGATGATGATGCCCGAGATGACCATCGGGATCACGAACACCGCCCGCAGCCCGGTCTTCAGCCGGATGCGGGAGGTGAGGCCCACTGCGAGCAGGAATGCGATGGCGTTCACCAGGATGACCGTGACCAGGGAGAACCCGAAGGTGAACAGGAAGCTCGACAGGATGGCCGGGTCGCTGAAGACCGCGATGTAGTTCGTGAGCCCGATGAAGTTCCATTCGCCGATGCCGATGGAGTCGGTGAAGCTGAAGAAGATGCCGATCGCGCCGGGGAGGGTGATGGCGAGGGTCAGCAGGATGAGCGGTGGCAGCAGGAAGGCGTAGTAGATCGGTTCCACCCGCCCGCCCCTGCGGACCGGTGCGTCGCTGCCGGTGACGATGGTGCTCGTCTCGCTCATCGGTCCGTCTCCTCGCTGCCGGCGGCGACGGGCTGACGGAATGCCAGTCGCGCCCAGTCGGCGTCCATCGTGCGCAGGATGTTCGCGGCATCCGACCCGAGGGCGAGCGCCTGCGCGTAGTTCTCGGTGGGGATGGCGCGGGGGTTGAGCACCCCGGGCCCCTGGTAGACCGCGCCCTCGTTGTAGTACGCGATCATCCCCTCGATGCGGGCGTCGCTCGGGTCCTCGCCCGTCGTGGTGGGCACGAACCCGAGTTGCGAGTCGTTGTAGGCCTGGATGCGTTCGGGCTCGAAGAGGAACTCGAGGAAGTCGTACGCGCCGTCGGGGTTCGCGGCCTCCTCGGGGATCATGGTGACGAGGTCCATGTTGACGCGGACCTTCAGGTCGGCCGGGTCCTCGGTCATCGGCAGCGGGAAGGTGCCGAGGTCGAGGTCGGGCGCGCTCTTCGCGATCTCGCCGAACGCCCACGGTCCCTGCAACAGCATGGCGCCCTCGCCCTTGGCGAAGCCGACGTTGCCGGCGTCGTAGCCGCGCCCGTTGGCGCCGGGCTGGGTGTATTCGGAGGCGAGCAGCTGCATCTTCTCGACCGGTTCGAGGAAGTCGCGCTGGAACGAGACCTCGGAGTCAGGCCCGACATCCTCCCCCTCCTGGGCCAAGCGTTCGTAGAAGTCCAGCACGTCGATGGAGCCGCCGACCGCGTAGTCGAACCAGCCCTGGTTGACCGTCCACGCGTCGGCGAACGTGGCGTAGAACGGGGGGATGTCGGCGGCCTGCAGCGCATCGCAGACCTCGAGCAGCTCGCTCCAGGTCTGCGGCACGTCCAGTCCCTGCTCCTCGAAGATCGTCTTGTTGTAGATCACCGAGGCGCCCATGACCGAGTAGGGGAGGGCGGTGGTACGGCCCTCGCAGACGCCGTACTGCTCGAGCAGTGGCTGCATGTCCTCGCGGATGGTGGTCGCGGCCTCGGTCTCGGAGAGGTCTTTGAGCGCGCACCGCTGCACGAACCGGGCGACCTCCTGGTTGTAGTTGGCGAGCATGAGGTCGGGCGGGTTGCCGCGGACGAAGCTCGCGGACACCACGTCGATGCCGGACGTGTCCATCTCGACGACGTAGCGGTCCTGGGCGGCGTTGTACTCCGAGACGACGTCGTTCATGAACTCGAGCGCCTCGCGTTTGCTGAACGTGAAGTGCACGCGCTCCGGGCCGGATGCTGCGCCGCATCCGATCAGCATGGGTGCGATCATCGCGGCGCCGAGCCCGATCGCCGACATGCGCCTGAGGCGCCTCGAACGTAGAGACATCATTGTCCTCCGGGGGTGAGGCGAATAGATTCGGGCAGTAAATCTAGGCCCTGCATCTAAACGTGGAGACCACTGTGGCACCTGGTCGGATGCGCGTCAACGGCTTGCACCCCTCTTGTATCGTCGGGGTCATGACGCTCGGGTCGGCCAGTTCGCCGCAGCTGCTCCGCCGCATGAACTCGGAGGCCGTGCTGCGGGTCGCGCTCGGTGCGGACGAGTTCACCGCGGCCGAGGCGATGGGGGCGACCGGGCTGACCCGCTCCACGGTGCTCGCCGTGTGTGACGACCTGGTCGACAGCGGCTGGCTCGTGGAGGTCGCCGACAGCCGCGCCGCCGGGCTCACCGTGAAGGGCCGGCC
>JAEZSU010000114.1 GCA_023421635.1 Actinomycetes bacterium
CTCCCGCACGGCGGCGAGCTCGTCGTCGCCGACGCGGCCCAGTCGCCGCATCTCGGCGGCCACGCGCTCGAGCGGGTCCCTGGCCCGCCAGGTCGCCTCCTCGTCCTTCGTCCGGTAGCCGAAGGCACTGCCCGGGTACGGTCCGTTCTGGTGGAAGAACCGGTACACCTCGGCCTCGATCATCGCGGGTCCCTCGCCCGACCGCATCCGCTCCAGCGCCTCGGCGGTCGCCAGGTGCACGGCGAGCGGATCCATGCCGTCCACGCGCCACGACGGAATGCTGAACCCCTGGCCCCGCACCGAGAATCGCGCGTCGGCGCTGACCTCGGAGGCGTGGGTGGAGACGGCGTAGAGGTTGTTCTCGATGAAGAAGGCCACGGGCAGCCGCCACGCCGAAGCGAGGTTCAGCGACTCCAGCACGGAACCGATCTGGCTCGCCCCGTCGCCGAAGTAGTTGATCGTCACGTCCGTGGTGCCGGCGTGCTTCTGCGCCCACGCGTTGCCGGCGGCGATCGGCGCGCCGCCGCCCACGATGGCGTTGGTGCCGAGGGCCCCCGCATCCAGCCACTGCAGGTGCATCGACCCGCCGCGGCCCCCGGAGAAGCCGGATGCCAGCCCGAGGATCTCGGCGAGCGTGCGCTGCAGCAGGTCGCCGACGGCGGGGGTCACGAGCTCCGCGAGGTCGAGGCCGTCGCCGGCGACGAAGGTGAGCGTCTTGGCCAGGAACTGATGATGGCCGCGGTGTGAGCCGTTCACGGCGTCGCTCGGCCGAAGGCCCACGATCGAACCGACCGCGCCGCCCTCCTGGCCGATGCTCGAATGCGCGGGACCGTGGACGAGCCCGGCGGCGGCGAGATCGAGGACCGCCTCCTCGAAGGCGCGGATGAGGTGGAGCTGCCCGAGCATCGTGGCGAGCAGCGCCGGGTCGGCGGCCTTCCAGTCGGCGGGGGTGGTCTCCAGCTGGATCCAGTCCACCCCGGTCCGCAGCCGTGTGCGCTTCGCCATCTCGCTCCTTCGCGGTCGTCGCGTGCCCCTTCACACGCCGTACGCTGACACTGTACGATCCGATTGGCGCCAATTCAAGGGCAGAAGCGGAAGAAGCAGCCACGGAACCTCCCAGGATCGCTGATAATGGATCCAACTCAGCCTCGGAGAGGAGGCGGCATGTCAACCGGAGTCCCCGGTCTGCGCGGCGCGGACCACATCGGTTTCACGGTGCCCGATCTGGAGGAGGCCGAGCGCTTCCTCGTCGACGTCCTCGGCGCGGTGCGCGTGTACACGCTCGGCAGCCGGCGCGCCGACGACGACTGGATGACACGACAGCTGGGGGTGCACCCCCGCACCGCGATCGCCGAGATCCGGTTCTACCGGCTCGGCAACGGCACCAATCTCGAGGTGTTCGCCTACGACGCAGCCGACGGCCAGGCGCCCCCTCCCCGCAACAGCGACATCGGCGGGCACCACCTCGCACTGTACGTGGACGACCTCGACACCGCGGTGTCGTACCTCCGCGAGGCCGGCGTCGAGGTCATGGGCGAACCGGTGACCAGCGCGGGCGCCTCTGCCGGGCAACGATGGATCTACTTCCGTGCCCCGTGGGGGATGCAGTTCGAGCTGGTCAGTTTCCCGGACGGCAAGGCCTACGAGGCGGATGCGGACGTGCTGCTGTGGCATCCGGCACGGCCCGCCGAATGAGCGGGGTCCCCGTCGCCACGCGCGACCACGGTGCCGCGGGCGCGACGATCGCCGCCACGCTGCGCGCGGAGATCCTGCGGGGCGAGCATCCGCCCGGCAGCCGCATCCGCCAGGAGGACCTCGCCGCCCGCCTCGGGGCGAGCCGCGTGCCGGTACGCGAAGCGCTGCGCATCCTCGAGTCCGAGGGGCTCGTCACCCGCATCGCCAACGCCGGGGCCTGGGTGTCCCGGCTGACCCTCGCCGAGTGCCAGGAGCTCTATCGCGTGCGGGAGCGGATCGAGCCGCTCCTGCTGGATCTGAACGTCCCGCTGCTCGGCGACACCGAGATCGACGCGCTCGACGCGCTCGCGCACCGGATGCAGACGGCGAACCCGGAGGACTTCCTGGCCATGGACCGCGACTTCCACTTCGGCATGTACGCGGCTGCACCCACCGTGATGCTCGCGGACACGGTCCGGAGCCTCTGGAACCGCACGCATCACTACCGTCGCGCGTTCGTCATGGCCGCCCATGCCCGTCGGGACGGCACGGCGCACCACGACCATCACCTGCTGGTCGCGGCGCTCCGCCGCGCCGCCGGCGAGGTGGCGGCACAGGTCCTGGAGCGCCACATCCGTCGCACCCGGCAGGAGCTGGCACGGCATCCGGAGCTGTTCGACGACGTCAGCTGATGCGCCACCCGCGGTCGACGTACAGGTTGGTCGCCGACACACCGGTGTTGCGCAGCAGGAACTGCGCCGCGTCGACGACGTCGCGCATGGTGGCCAGCTCACCGCCCGGCGTCCGGGAGCGGTACCCGTCGAGCACGCCGGCCGGCTTCGCCGACCAGAACGGACTGTCGCCGATGATGCCCGGATGCAGCGCGTTCACCCGGATCGGTGCGAGTTCCAGCGCCAGCGCGGTGGTGAGGCCCTCGACGCCGCCGTTGATCGTCGACACCGTCACGGACCCGGGGTACGGGGCGTCCTTGGCGCGTCCGCCGAACAGCACGATCCCGGTGGAACGCTCCGGCACCAGCCGGTCCAGCAGCGTATGCACGGTCTCGGTGTACCCCACGAGTTTGAGGGTGACGAGGCGGCGGGCACGCGCGATGTCGTACTCGCGCACGGAGTTGGCGTCGCGCTCGATCGCGGCGAGGACGAGTCCGTCCAGCGAGGGCACGCCGGCCAGTGCCGCCGCGATCCCCTCCGGCTCGGAGATGTCCAGGGGGATCCCGCTCGCCGTCGGGGAGATCTCGGATGCCACGCGCTCGGTGCGTTCCCGGTCCCGGCCGGTGATGATCACCTCGTCTCCCCGTGCGGCGATGTCGCGCGCCAGCTCCAGTCCGATCCCGGAGGTGCCTCCGACCACCAGATACCGTCCCGTCATGATCGCTCTCCTTCGTCGTCGGCGGCGGTGCCGCGCGGGGGTGTCAGCAGGCCGCGCCGGGTGACCTCCGCGGCGGCGGCCCAGTCGAGGGGGGCGAGGTCGGGATCGGCGAGCGCCGCCTCGAAGACGGCCTTCAACGTCGCCAGCGACGGCAGGTACACGCCGCCCTCCTGCGCGATCTGCTCCCCCAGCCGGAGGTCCTTGTATCCGAGCGCCACGTCGAAGCCGGGCGGGGCGTACTCCTCGCGCGCGATGATCCCGCCGTAGACCGAGTACACCACCCCGCCGAACAGCGTGGAGGTCAGCAGCTCGACGAACTGCGCCGCATCCACCCCCCGTGCTTCCACCAGCGCCGTCGACTCACCGATGGCGTGGATGGCATGGATGATGTCGTAGTTCACCGCGATCTTCACGGCGTTGGCGGTGCCGGGATCGTCGCCGAAGCGCCAGATCCGCGCGCCGAGCACGTCGAGGTATGGACGCGCGTCGTCGAGCGTGCGGTCGTCGCCGGCGACGAGGATGTTCAGTCCCCCGGCCGCGGCGACCGCGGGTCGGCCGAGCACCGGGGCGGCGAGGTAGCGCACGCCGACGGCCGCGAACCGAGCGGCGAGCGTCTCGGCGGCGCGAGGGCTGATCGAGGCCATGTTGACGTGGATGCCGCCGGTCGCCGACGCGAGGGCGTCCTCGTCGAGCACGGCGAGGGCCGCGTCGTCGTCCGCGAGCATCGAGAAGGACACCGCCTGCGCGAGGGCCTCCCCCGGGGTGTCGCAGACCCGCGCCCCGGCGTCGGCGAGCGCCGCGGCGGGACCCGGGGCCCTGTTCCACCCCGCGACCTCGTGGCCGTGGTCGAGGAGCCGCCGGGCGAGCGCCGACCCCATCGCGCCGAGTCCGAGGAAGCCGATCGCCATCAGGCTTCCCCGCGACCCCACGTGGTGTTCAGGTGCGACTGCGAGTCGCGGCGGAGCTCCAGCGGTCCATCGACCGTGTAGTACCGCTTGCCTGCGACGATGAGGTCCTCGGCGGGGAACTTGGTGATCACCTCGCAGCCGTCGGCCGTGACGACCACCTCCTCCTCGATGCGCGCCGCGCCCCAGCCGTCCGCGGAGGGCCAGTAGGTCTCCAGCGCGAACACCATGCCCTCCTGCAGCACCTCGGGGTGGTCGAACGAGACGAGCCGGGAGAAGATCGGCTTCTCCCAGATCGAGAGGCCGACGCCGTGCCCGTACTGCAGGGCGAACGCGGCCTCCTCGTCCGGGAAGCCGAACTCCTGCGCGGTGGGCCACACCGCGCAGATGTCCGCCGTGGTCGCCCCGGGCCGCACCAGCGCGATCGCCCGGTCCATGTACTCGCGGGCCCGGGTGTAGGCGTCGCGCTGCGCAGAGCTGGCCGAGCCGACCGCGAACGTGCGGTAGTAGCACGTGCGGTAGCCGTTCCAGCTGTGCAGGATGTCGAAGAACGCCGGGTCGCCCGGGCGGATGAGCCGGTCGGAGAAGACGTGCGGATGCGGGGAGCACCGCTCGCCGGAGATCGCGTTCACCCCTTCGACGTACTCCGATCCGAGGTCGTAGAGCGTCTTGGCGACGACTCCGACCGCCTCGTTCTCCCGCACCCCGGGGCGCAGGAACCGGTAGAGCTCCTCGTAGGCCGCATCCACCATCGAGGCGGCCTGGGTGAGCAGCCTGATCTCGTCGCCGGTCTTGATCCGCCGCGCCTCCATGAACACCTGCTGGCCGTCGACGACGTCGATGCCCTCCTTCGCCAGCGCGAACAGGATGGGCAGCTCGATGACGTCGACCCCGAGCGGCTCGTTCGCGACACCGAACTTCTCGAGCTCCCGCTTGATCTTCTTTGCCACGGCCTCGGCGACACCGGCGTCGGGCGGGAACGCGCCGCGAAGCGTCGAGATCCCTGCCCGCGCGCCGCGTTCCAACCGCGGGCGCGGGGCGTTCTCGTGCGGCGCGTTGGGGTCGGCATCCATCTCCGCGGTCGTCGTGTCCAGCCACGGGTTGTAGAGCGCATGGTGCTTCGCCGCGGAGCCGAAGTCCCACGAGATGGGGTCGCTGTTGCGGGTGAGCAGGCTGAAGCGGATCAGCTTGTCCATCGCCCACGTGCCGATGTGGGTCGAGGTCATGTAGCGGATGTTCGAGAAGTCGAACGCGAGGACCGCGCCGAGGTCCGACCGCTCCAGCTCGTCCTTCAGCCGTGCCAGGCGCTGCGTGCGGAGGCGGTCGAAATCGACCCGCGTCTCCCAGTCGACGGCGTTCACGCCGGTGGTTCCGGTGTTCTTCATGATCTCCTCTTTCCGAGCTGCTGGTGGCCGGCCGGTCGTTGGCGCGTCATCCGGCGCGCAGTCTGGTCAGTCGTGAACGGTCGCGTCGGATGAGCGCGACGACGAGCGGGACGACAGCCGCGAACAGGACGAAGGCGCCCTGGATCCAGTACTGCCACGACAGTCCGAGCGACAGGAACGCCAGCGCGCTGGTCACCGTCTGCAGCAGCAGGCCGGCAGCCGCGACGGCGAGAGCGGAACCGGACCCGCCGAAGATGCTCGCACCGGCGATCACGACGGCGGTGACCGACGTGAGCGTGAGCGCCTGCGCCGCGTTCGCGTCGCCGATCCCGGACCGTGAGTACACCGCGAGACC
>JAEZSU010000132.1 GCA_023421635.1 Actinomycetes bacterium
GTGACCGTGAACGTGAAGGTCTCGGAGATCGGATGGCCGTCGCTGGAGACGACCCGCCACTCCACGGTGACGGTGCCGGCGGCGTCGCCGCTCAGCGGTTGCGTGACGACGTTCTGGTCCACCTGCGGGTCGCCCGCGGAGAGCAGGGTGCCGGCCTCGTCGGTCACCTGCACCACGGTGCTCCCCGCATCCGAGAGGAGCGCGGCGCTGAACGACAGCCGGACCTCGGCCGGCAGGGCGTCGAGCGATGCGCCCGCAGCCGGGTCGGAGGACAGCAGCTGATCGTGCGCGGAGGCCGGGAGCGCCGGCAGCAGCACCGCGATCGCGGTGAGCAGCAGCGTCAGCAGGACCGGGAGCGGACGACGGATGCGGGGGGCCGAAGGTGCGTTCACGCCATGGAGCCTACGAGGTCTTCTCGGGTGGTAGCCGTGCGCCTACCCTGGGCTGTGGCGGGCACCCCTGCCCGCCTCGGAGACGAAAGCGGGTGGCTGATGGACGCGAAGGTGATGGACGCGATGTCGGGCGAGGCGATGACGATGCGCGGCGCCCCGGCGGTCGACATGGACCTCATGCAGGCGTGTATCGACGCCTGTTCGGCCTGCGAACAGGCGTGCACGGTCTGTGCCACGCAGCTCATGTCGTGCGCGCCGGCGTGCATGAACTGCGCGGACATGTGCGGCACCATGATGCGCGCCATGCTGCGGATGCAGGGGATGACCCCGGCCGTCATGACGGCGATGCTCGACGCCTGCATCGCGATGTGCCAGCAGTGCATGGACGAGTGCATGGAGCACACCGGCGACGCGGTCTGCATGATGTGCGCGCAGGCCTGCCAGGCATGCATGGACGCCTGCGCCGCCGTGAAGGACGCGATCGCCGCGGCCGCCTGAGCGGCTCAGGCGACTTCGCGCACGTTGTACCTGGCCCGGCCGAGGGCCAGCACACGGTACCGGTCGTGCACCGCCACGGGGCTGCCGGGCACCGCGGTGCGCGCCGCGCCCGCGGCGCTGAACCACGTCGTCTGCACGGCGCCGTCCCAGGAGCGCACGGTGACCGTGCCCCGCTCGGGATCCGTCGCGGCGACGAAGCCGTCCACCCATTCCGACGGGGTCGCCGTCGCCAGCCGCGCCTGGATGAGGTGCAGTGCGTGTCCCGGGTCGTACGAGGTGCACGGCGCGCCCTCGTGGCACATGCACTCCGCGGCCGATCGCGCCGGGAACGGGCGGGCGGGGCGGGATGACGGGGACACGGTGCGGCTTTCTGTCGGATGCGGATGATCGACGGCCACGCTACGTCCGGCCCCGCCGCCGCGCACGGCGGGCGACACACGCGGCAACATTTCCAGCGGACTGCTGGGTTCCCGGCGCGTTTGGGGCGGCCCGCATCCGTTAGGCTGGGCTTTCGAGGAGGACGACGTGAACGAGCAGCACGACACCCCGGCGGACGAGATCCGTCGAGGCGCCGGTGGGCGGGGGCCGACGCACGACACCACCCAGACGTTCGGGCACGACTCCGATCTCTCGTTCGTGCCCTTCGGCAGCGAGTTGACCGACGCCGAGATGGAGGCCATCGAGGCGCTCCCCTCGGGCGCAGCGCTGCTGATCGTCCGCTCCGGGCCGACCGCGGGCGCCCGCTACCTGCTCGACACCGACGTGACCACCGTGGGGCGGCATCCGGACGCCGACATCTTCTTCGACGACGTCACGGTCTCGCGCCGCCACGCCGAGGTGACCCGCGCGGGCGCCGCGTTCGAGATCGTCGACCAGCGATCCCTCAACGGCACATACGTCAACGGCGAACGCGTGGACCGCGCCGCGCTGCAGAACGGCTCCGAGGTGCGCATCGGCAAGTTCCGTCTCACCTTCTTCGTCTCGCCCGCCGACCTGCGGGTGGACGGCTGATGGCATCCGCGCCGGCACGGGGGCACGGCGCGCAGGGGCTGCTGAGCATCGGTCAGGTGCTCGCGCGACTGGCCCCGGAGTTTCCGGCACTGACCTCCAGCAAGCTCCGCTTCCTCGAGGTGCAGGGGATCGTCCGGCCGCGCCGGACCGAGTCCGGCTACCGCAAGTTCGCACCCGAGGACCTCGAACGGCTGCGGATGGCGCTCACGCTGCAGCGCGACCATTACCTGCCGCTGCAGGTCATCCGGGAGTACCTGGACGACCTCGAGGCGGGGAAGTCCCCGGCCTCCCCGGCGGGTGTTCCGCGTTCGATCGTGCCGCCCTCCCGCCGCTACCGGCGCGAGGACCTGCTGCGCGAGGCGGGAGCGGCGCCGCAGCTGCTCAACGATGCCATCGGGCTCGGCCTCATCGCGGGCGGCGACAGCTACGACGACCGGGCGCTCGCGATGCTCCGCTCGCTCGTCGCGCTCGACCGGCACGGCATCGAGCCGCGCCACCTGCGCTCCCTCCGCCAGAGCGCGGAACGCGACGTCGCCCTGATCGAATCGGCGCTCACGCCGTTTCGCAGGCGGTCGGACGCCGCATCCCGCGGCCGCGCCGCGGAGGTCGCACCCGAATTGGCGCGGCGTCTTGCGGAGGTCCGCGAGGCGCTGGTGCGCTCCGCGCTCGACCGGCTCGACGGCTGATCGCGACACGCCGATCTGCTCGGGCGGATGTCGTTGCTCCGCCCCCGACCCTCCTCTAGCGTGGAGGAAACACTGTGGAAAGGGAGGGCGCCGGCATGAACGCAGGCGAACCGATCGGCGAACCGGTCTTCACTGCCGATCTCCTTTTCACGGACGGCCTGCCGGAGATGGACGACGAGCTCGGCTACCGCGGCGCGGTCGCGGCCCGCGCGGCCGGCATCACCTACCGCCAGCTCGACTACTGGGCCCGCACCGGGCTCGTGCAGCCGACCGTCCGCGGTGCCAGCGGCTCCGGCTCGCAGCGCCTCTACGGCTTCCGCGACATCCTCGTCCTCAAGCTCGTGAAGCGCCTGCTCGACACCGGCATCTCGCTGCAGCAGATCCGCACCGCGGTCGACCAGCTGCGCGCGGCCGGCATCCGCGACCTGGCCGGCACGACGCTCATGAGCGACGGCGCCTCGGTGTACCTGTGCACCTCGAACGACGAGGTCATCGACCTGGTCAGCCGCGGCCAGGGCGTGTTCGGCATCGCCGTGGGCAAGGTGCTCCGTGAGGTCGAGTCGACGCTCGTCGAGGTCGACCCGCAGGCGCCCGACGCGGACGACGAGCTCGCGAACCGTCGCGCCAAGCGCACCGCCTGACGCTCCGCATCCCACCGCCCCCGGGCGCTGCGTCGCTGCGCGCCCGTCAGGGCCGCGAGACTGCATCACTGCCACGAGACAGCGGGCGACGGATGAAGTCCGGTGGCGCAGCAGCAGTCTTGCGGTCCAGCGGAGGTCGGGTCAGGATGCGGGGGCGTCGTCCTCGGGGAGGGTGATGCGGCCGGTGCGCATGACGCGCTCGAGCAGCGCGTCGAAGTCCGCGGCCAGTTCCTGCGCGGAGTCGCCGGGCCACACGTGCAGCGGCTTCGCCGCACCCTGCGCCTGCTGGAGGGAGGTGCGCTCGGGCAGCTGCGGCGAGAGGACGAGCGGACCGAACATGTCGCGCAGC
The DNA here is from genome assembly GCA_023421635.1 of Actinomycetes bacterium. Lineage (GTDB taxonomy): Bacteria > Actinomycetota > Actinomycetes > Actinomycetales > Microbacteriaceae > Microbacterium. Next base: position 3,578 of record JAEZSU010000132.1, read on the forward strand.
TCCTTGATGCGGAACTGGTGCTCGATGGACTGCGGACGCACGCGGTTCACGACGATGCCGAGGGGCTGGAGCCTGGGGGAGAGGCCGCGTCGGATCTCCTCGATCGCGCGCAGCGCACGGTCGGCGGCGGCGACCGAGAACAGGCCGGGCTCGGTCACCACGACGACACGGTCGCTCGCGGCCCACGCGGTGCGGGTGAGCGCGTTCAGCGACGGTGCGCAGTCCACGAGGACGAGGTCGTAGTCGGCCTCGACCGTGGCGAGCGCCTCCTCGAGCTTCCACACGTCGCGGACGCTCGGATGCGGGCCGTCGAAGTTGATGGCCGACGGGCTGCCGATCAGCACGTCGATCGTGCCGGGGTGGACCTTGGTCCAGCCGCTGGCGGTGATCGCCTGCCGGACGATCTTCTCCTTGGGGTTGGCCAGGACGTCGGCGATGTTGAGACGCCCCGCCACCTGGATGTCCATCCCGGTGGACACGTCGGACTGCGGGTCGAGGTCGACGACGAGAGTCCGTACACCTCGGGCGAACGCCGCCGAGGCGAGGCCGAGTGTCACGGTCGTCTTGCCGACGCCGCCCTTGAGCGAGCTGACGGAAAGGACATGCACGAGCGTCTACGTTACCGTCCCCTAGGCTGTGAGCACACTCCGCCCGGGCGCGTCGTCGCGTCTGGGTCCCGCCAGTCGTTCGACGGATGCGAGGCAGTACATGTTCCGCAAGATCCTGGTCGCCAATCGCGGTGAGATCGCCATCCGCGCATTCCGTGCCGCGTACGAGCTGGGCGCGCGGACCGTCGCGGTGTATCCGTGGGAGGACCGCTTCTCCCTCCACCGGCTGAAAGCGGACGAGGCGTACCCCATCGGGCGGAAGGGCCACCCGGTGCGCGCCTACCTCGACGTGGACGAGATCATCCGCGTCGCGCTCGAGAGCGGCGCCGACGCCATCTACCCCGGCTACGGCTTCCTGTCCGAGAACCCGGACCTCGCCGAAAAGGCCGCCGCCAACGGCATCGCCTTCATCGGCCCGCCCGCCTCGGTGCTCGAGATGGCAGGCAACAAGGTGACCGCCAAGGAGCACGCGATCGCCGCCGGGGTCCCCGTGCTGCGCTCGACCGATGCGTCCGCCGACGTCGACGAACTGCTGGCGCAGGCCGACGACATCGGCTTCCCGATCTTCGCGAAGGCCGTCGCCGGCGGCGGCGGGCGCGGGATGCGGCGGGTCGAGACGAAGGACGAGCTCGCCGAGGCGCTGTCCGCTGCCATGCGCGAGGCCGAGAGCGCGTTCGGCGACCCGCGGATGTTCCTGGAGCAGGCCGTGCAGCGGCCGCGCCACATCGAGGTGCAGGTGCTCGCCGACGGCGGCGGGCACACGGTGCACCTGTTCGAGCGCGACTGCTCGGTGCAGCGCCGCCACCAGAAGGTCATCGAGATCGCCCCCGCCCCGAACCTCGACGAGACGGTGCGGGACGCCCTGCACCGGCACGCGGTGGCGTTCGCGCAGTCCATCGGGTACGTGAACGCCGGCACCGTCGAGTTCCTGCTGGAGACCGCAGGCCCGCGCACGGGCGAGGTGGTGTTCATCGAGATGAACCCGCGCATCCAGGTCGAGCACACCGTCACCGAGGAGGTGACCGACGTCGACCTCGTCCAGTCGCAGATGCGCATCGCCGCGGGCGAACGGCTGGAGGACCTCGGTCTCGCGCAGGACCAGATCCGGTTGCGGGGCGCCGCACTGCAGTGCCGCATCACCACGGAGGACCCGGCGCAGGGGTTCCGGCCCGACACCGGCAAGATCACGACCTACCGCTCGCCCGGCGGCGCGGGCGTGCGCCTCGACGGCGGGACCACCGCCGCCGGTGCGCAGATCAGCCCGCACTTCGACTCCATGCTCGCCAAGCTCACCTGCCGCGGCCGCGACTTCCCGGCGGCGGTCGGACGGGCGCGCAGGGCCCTGGCGGAGTTCCGCATCCGCGGGGTGTCGACGAACATCCCGTTCCTGCAGGCGGTGCTCGACGACCCCGCCTTCGTCGCCGGCGACATCAGCACCTCCTTCATCGAGGAGCGGCCGGGGTTGCTCGCCGGGCGCGAGTCGAAGGACCGCGGGTCGAAGATCCTCAACTGGCTCGCCGACGTGACCGTCAACACCCCGAACGGCGAGAACCCGCAGGTGGTCGACCCGCGGGAGAAGCTCCCGGCGGTCGACCTGCTGGCGCCCGCGCCCGCCGGTTCCCGGCAGCGGCTGCAGGAGCTCGGCCCGGCGGGGTTCGCCGCGGACCTCCGTGCCCGCACCGAGCTCGCGGTGACCGACACCACGTTCCGCGACGCCCACCAGTCGCTGCTCGCCACCCGCGTGCGCACGAAGGACCTCGTCACCGTCGCGCCGTACGTGGCACGGCTCACGCCGCAGCTCCTCTCCGTCGAGGCGTGGGGCGGCGCGACCTACGACGTCGCGCTGCGGTTCCTCGGCGAGGACCCGTGGGAGCGGCTCGACGCACTCCGCCAGGCGCTGCCGAACATCGCCATCCAGATGCTCCTGCGCGGCCGGAATACGGTCGGCTACACCCCGTACCCCACGAAGGTCACGGACGCGTTCGTCCGCGAGGCCGCCGCATCCGGGGTCGACGTCTTCCGCATCTTCGACGCGCTCAACGACGTGTCGCAGATGCGCCCCGCGATCGATGCCGTGCTGGAGACCGGCACCGCGGTCGCCGAGACCGCGCTGTGCTACACCGGCGACCTGCTCGATCCCGCCGAGCGGCTGTACACGCTCGACTACTACCTGCGCCTCGCGGAGCAGATGGTCGAGGCGGGCGCGCACATCCTCGCGATCAAGGACATGGCCGGCCTCCTGCGCCCCGCGGCGGGCGCGAAGCTCGTCGAGGCGCTGCGGGCACGCTTCGACCAGCCGGTGCACGTCCACACCCACGACACCGCGGGCGGGCAGCTCGCGACGCTCCTGGCGGTGAGCGCCGCCGGTGCGGATGCGGTCGACGTCGCCGCCGCGCCCATGTCGGGCACGACGAGCCAGCCGTCGCTCTCGGCGCTCGTCGCGGCCCTCGCGCACACCGAGCGCGACACCGGCATCCCGCTGCAGGCGGCCGAAGACCTGGAGCCGTACTGGGAGGCGGTGCGCCGGCTCTACAGGCCGTTCGAGTCGGGTCTTCCCGGACCCACCGGCCGGGTGTACCACCATGAGATCCCCGGCGGACAGCTGTCGAACCTCCGGCAGCAGGCGATCGCGCTCGGTCTCGCCGACGACTTCGAGCTCATCGAGGACATGTACGCCGCGGCGAACCGCATCCTCGGCCGCATCCCGAAGGTGACGCCGTCGTCGAAGGTCGTGGGCGATCTTGCGCTGCACCTGGCTGCGGTCCGCGCCGATCCGGACGACTTCGCGGAGAACCCGCAGCACTACGACATCCCCGATTCCGTGGTGGGCTTCATGGCGGGGGAGCTCGGTGACCTGCCGGGCGGGTGGCCCGAGCCGTTCCGCAGCAAGGTTCTCGCCGGACGCACGGTCTCGATCGAGGTCGCCCCGCTCGCCGACGAGGATGCCGCGGCGCTCGACGGCGACCCCGCGACGCGGCGGGCGACCTTGAACCGGCTGCTGTTCCCCGCTCCGACCCGTGCATATGAAGAGGCGCGGGAGGCGTACGGCGACCTCAGCGTGCTCGACACCGCGGACTACCTGTACGGGCTCACCGCAGGCGCGGAGCACGTCGTCGAGATCGAACGGGGCGTGCAGCTCTGGGTGGGCCTGGAAGCGGTGGGTGAGCCGGATGACAAGGGCATGCGCACGGTGATGACCACCCTCAACGGGCAGCTGCGGCCCGTCTTCGTACGCGATCGCAGTATCGCGGTGGCGGCGCGGCAGGCAGAGAAGGCGGATGCGGGCACCCCCGGGCACGTGGCGGCACCGTTCTCGGGGGTCGTCACCGTGAAGCTCGCGGTCGGCGACGCCGTGACCGCGGGGCAGGCGGTCGCATCGATCGAGGCCATGAAGATGGAGGCCGCGATCACGAGCGCGATCGACGGCATCGTCGAGCGCCTCGTCACGCCCGGGACCACGCAGGTCGAGGCGGGGGACCTTTTGGTCGTCGTCCGGGCCGCCCAGTAGCCTGGTCCGGGCGCCCCCGCGCCTGTTTGGAGTTACACAGCCATGCCTGACCCCACCGAACCGATCGTCCCCGAGCGGGGCGACGACAGCCCGGCGCCCCAGATCGACGCCGCCGGCATCGATCTGCTGAGCACGCAGACCGCCCAGGTCGAGGTAGTGATCCCGGCCGTGTCCGACGACGACGACCTCGTCGAGGACGACATCGCCCCCATCGCATCCGCGCTTCCCGCGCCCTCGCTCGACATCCACGACGCCGAGGTCGTCGAGGAGGAGCCCGCGCTCACCCGGCCCGCACCCGCGGCGGCCGCTGCGGCACCGCAGGCGCCCGCGGCATCCTCGACCGACACCCCGGCACCGGCCCTGCGCCGCCACCACCCGGAGACGACCCCCGTCACCCTCGCGGCGGTGCGCGTGGGGGAGCGGGACGCCGAGCGCGAGACCGCCGACCTGCTCACCGACACCAGGCTGCTCGAGCAGACGAAGCTTCCCAAGGCGGAGCCGGCAGGGCTCTGGCCGCACCTCGTCTACACGCTGAGCGGGCGCCGCATCAACCTCGGCGACAGCCGGAAGGCGCGCGAGCGGAAGGCCCTGGACGCGCGGATCGCCGCGCCCCTGGGCGGCACCGCGCGGTTCGTGGCGGTGCTGTCCCGCAAGGGCGGCGTCGGCAAGACGACCGTGACGACGCTCCTCGGCATGGCTCTCGCCGATGCCCGCGAGGACCGGGTCATCGCGGTCGACGCCAACCCCGACCGCGGCACCCTCGCCGACCGCATCGGCGGCGCCGCCGGCAAGACCGTGCGCGACCTCTCCCGTTCGCGGGGCGAGGTGCACGGCTTCACCGAGCTGTCCGCCATGGTCGCCCGCGACCACACGCGCCTCGACGTGCTCGCCTCGGACGCCGACCCGCACGTCTCCGACGCCTTCGGCGACGAGGACTACCGGGACGTCGCCGAGCTCGCCGCGCACTTCTACTCGATCGTGCTGACCGACACCGGCACCGGCATCGTGCACTCGGTCATGGACGCGACCCTCGACGCGGCCGACGCGATCGTGATCGTCGCGGGACTCAGCGTCGACGAGGCGCGGCTCGCCTCCGAGACGCTCACGTGGCTCGAGACGAACGGGTACACCGACCTCGCCCGTCGGGCCGTGGTCGTGCTCAACACCTCCCGCCCCGGGACGCCGCTCGTGCGCGCCGACCAAGTCGAGGAGCACTTCCGCACCCGCGTGCGCGCCGTGGTGCGCCTGCCGTACGACCCGCTCGTCGCAGCAGGCGGCGTGATCTCCTACCCCGAACTCGCCCGCGAGACCCGCGAGGCCGCGCGCGAGCTGGCGGCCACCGTGGTCGAGGGGCTCACCGGGTCCGCGGCGACGGCGGCGTGATCGACGCATGACCGTCCGCCCCATCCGCCTCTTCGGCGATCCCGTCCTGAAGAGCCCGAGCGCCCCGATCGACCACCTCGACGACGGTGCGCGCGCGCTCGTGCGCGACCTGCTCGACACCGTCGAGCTGCCCGGCCGTGCCGGTGTCGCCGCGCCGCAGATCGGCGTCGGGCTCCGCGCCTTCAGCTACAACGTCGACGGCGAGATCGGCTACGTCCTCAACCCCGTCCTGGTCGAGGTGTCGGGAGAGCCCGTGCTCACCGGCGAGGGATGCCTGTCGGTCCCCGGGCTCTGGCACGAGGTGCTGCGGTATCCGCACGCCAAGGTCGTGGGCGTGGACCTCGAGGGGCAGGAGGTCGTGCTGGAAGGCGACGGCCTGCTCGCACAGGCGCTGCAGCACGAGACCGACCACCTCGACGGCCTGCTCTACCTCGACCGGCTGGACCGGGACCGTCGCCGCGTCGCCCTGCGCGAGGTGCGCGAGAGCTCCTGGTTCTGACCCTCGCACGAACGACGGCCCGGCACCTGCGCTGGTGCCGGGCCGTCGTTCGTGCGATCGGTTACGAGAGCGAGACGTTGGTGGTGTTCACCGGCACCTCGTAGAGCGCCTCGATGTCGGCCGCGTGGTCCTCCAGGATCACGTTGCGCTTGATGCTCATCTTCGGCGTGAGGTGGCCGCTCGCCTCGGTCCACTGCGTGGGGAGGATGGTGAACTTGCGGATCGACTCCGCACGGGACACCGTCTTGTTGGCGAGGTCGATGGACCGCTGCACCTCGGCGCGCACCGTCGGGTTGGCCGCCGCTGCCTCCAGCGACATCGCCGCATCCAGTCCGTTGTTCCCGAGCCACGTGGGCAGCATGTCCTGGTCGAGCGTGATGAGCGCGCTGATGAACGGCTTCCGGTCGCCGACGACCACCACCTGACCGACGATCGGGTTGGAGCGCACCGGGTCCTCGAGCGCGGCCGGGGCGACGTTCTTGCCGCCGGCGGTGACGATGATCTCCTTCTTGCGCCCCGTGATCGTCAGGAACCCGTCGTGGTCGAACGAGCCCAGGTCGCCCGTTTTGAACCACTCGCCGTCGAACGCCTCGGCGGTCGCCTCGGGGTTGCGCCAGTACTCCTTGAACACGTTGATGCCGCGCTCCTCGATCTCGCCGTCCTCGGCGACCCGGACGCCGACGCCGGGGAGCGCCGGGCCGACGGTGCCGATCTTCGAGCGGGAGGCGAGGTTCACCGTGGCGGGCGCGGTGGTCTCGGTGAGCCCGTAGCCCTCGAGGATGTGCACCCCGAGGCTGTGGAAGAAGTGGCCGAGGCGCGGGCCGAGCGGGGCGGAGCCGGACACGGCGTAGACGACGTTGCCGCCCATCGCGGCGCGCAGCTTGCTGTAGACGAGCTTGTCGAAGAGGCGGAACTTGAGCTTCATCCCGAGCGGGATCTTCTCGCCCTCCTGCTGGCGGCGGGAGTGCTCGATCGCGACCGCAGCGGCGGCGCGGAAGATCTTGCCCTTGCCGCCGGCCTCGGCCTTCTGCTCGGCCGAGTTGTAGACCTTCTCGAACACGCGCGGCACGGCGAGCAGGTACGTCGGCTTGAACGACCCCAGCGCTGCGAGCAGCTTCGTGGTGTCGGGTTCGTGGCCCGTCTTCACGCCGGCGTGGACGTTCAGGATCGCGATGAACCGCGCGAACACGTGCGCGGTCGGCAGGAACAGCACGGTCGATGCGCCGGGGACCTCCACGACCTCGTGCAGGGCCTGCGCCGAGTTGCGGGCGAGTTCGACGAAGTTGCTGTGGACGAGCACGCAGCCCTTGGGGCGCCCGGTCGAGCCGGACGTGTAGATGAGCGTCGCGATGTCGGAGCCGTTCGCGAGGTTCCGGCGGCGCTCGATCTCCTCGTCGGGGACTTCGGCACCGGCTGCGGAGATGCGGTCGAGGTCGCCCGCCTGCATCTGCCACGTCTCGCGCACCAGCGGCAGGTTCTCACGCACCTGCGCGAGCCGGGACTCGTGCTCGGCGGTCTCCAGGATGCAGGCGACGGCGCCCGAGTCGGAGAGGATCCACTCGATCTGGCTCGGCGAGCTGGTCTCGTAGATCGGGACCATGACCGCGCCGGCGTAGAACAGTGCGAAGTCGACCAGCGTCCAGTCGTACGTGGTCCGCGCGAGGAAGCCGATCTTCTCGCCGGGCTGGACGCCCGCGGCGACGAACCCCTTCGCGAGGGTGATCACCTGGCTGCGGAACTCGGCGGCGGAGACGTCCCGCCATCCCTCGCCGTCGGGCACGGCGAACAGTGCGCCCTGCGGTGTCTTGGCGACCCGCTGCTCCAGCAGGTCGGTGATGTTGTCCTCCGGCGCGGCGGGGACGATGGCGGGTATGTCGAACTCGACGACACTCATGGCGGCAGCTCCTTCGGTACCGGGCGGGCACTTCCTTGCCGTGAGTCTATCCACGGCTGGAACTCAGTCCCACACCTTCGCCCCACGGGTCTCCACCGGGGCACGGCGACTACGCTAGGTGGGTTGGGTCTGGAATGGAGGCGGCATCGTGCGCGCAGTGGGAATCGACATCGGCGGGACCAAGATCGCCGGTGCCGTCGTGGACGAGTCCGGACACATCGTCCGCCGGGCGCGTGTGGCCACCCCGTCTGCGGTCAGCGGGATCGAGGCCGTCGTCGCCGACATGATCACGACGCTCGCCGAGGGTGAGGACGCGGTCGCCGGTGTGGCCGCTGCCGGCTTCATCGACCGCGACCGGTCCAAGGTCTACTTCGCGCCGAACATCGCCTGGCGCGACGAGCCGATCCGTGACCACCTCCAGGCGCTCACGGGCGTCCCCGTCCTCATCGAGAACGACGCGAACGCCGCCGGCTGGGCGGAGTACGTGTACGGCGCGGGGGAGGACCTCTCCGACGTGGTCATGCTCACCCTCGGCACCGGCGTCGGCGGCGCCGTGGTGATCGACGGCGAGCTGCTGCGCGGCGGCCACGGCATCGGCGCGGAACTCGGGCACATGCGACTCGTCCCCGACGGGCGCACCTGCGGCTGCGGGCAGCGCGGCTGCCTGGAGGTGTACGGCTCCGGGCGCGCGCTCCAGGCCGAGGCGGAGGAGATCGCGAGCGCGGCGTCCTTCGGTATCGGTGCGGCGCTGCGCGGGGTGCGGGACAAGGTCGGTGGCATCCCGGGCGAGGAGATCTCCCGGCTCGTCACCGAGGGCGACCCCGGTGCGCGGGAGGCCCTGCGCCGCGTCGCCGTCGCCGTCGGCACCGCGTGCGGCAGCCTCGCTGCGGTGCTCGACCCGCAGCGCTTCGTCATCGGCGGGGGCGTGTCGCAGCTGGGCGAGGTGCTCCTGAGCCCCATGCGCGAGGCGTTCGCGCACGCCATGCCCGCATACGGGTCGCGTCCGGTCGCGGACTTCGCGGTGGCGCGGCTCACGAACGACGCGGGCGTGATCGGCGCCGCAGATCTGGCGCGTCGCACGCTCGCCGCGGGAGGATGACGCGGTGTTCTACTGGCTGATGAAGTACGTGCTGGTCGGCCCGATCCTCAAGGCCGTGTTCCGGCCGTGGATCGTCGGCCGCCGGAACGTGCCCGCCGCCGGGGCGGCGATCATCGCCAGCAACCACCTCTCGGTGTCCGACTCGGTGTTCCTGCCGCTCATGATCGACCGGCCGATGTCGTTCCTCGCGAAGAGCGACTACTTCACCGGCCGCGGACTCAAGGGCTGGGCCACCCGGATGCTGATGAAGGCGACGGGGCAGATCCCCATCGACCGCTCCGGCGGCAAGGCGTCGGAGGCGGCGCTGAACACGGGGCTGCAGGTGCTCGGCCGGGGAGACCTCCTCGGCATCTACCCCGAGGGCACCCGCAGCCCCGACGGCAAGCTCTACCGGGGGCGCACCGGCATCGCCCGGATGGCGCTGGAGGCCAAGGTCCCCGTCATCCCGGTCGTCATGGTCGACACCGACGAGATCATGCCGATCGGCAGCGTGCTGCCCCGGATCGGCCGGGTCGGCATGATCATCGGCGAACCGCTCGACTTCTCCCGCTACGCCGGATTCGAGGGCGACCGCTTCGTCCTCCGCTCGGTCGTGGACGAGATCATGGTGGCGCTGCAGCGCCTCGGCGCGCAGGAGTACGACGACGTCTACGCGTCGTCGGTGAAGGCCCGTCTCACGCGTCCGGAGATCGCCGCCGCATCGGTAGACTGATCGGATGCAATCGCTGCTCGACGCGCTCGACCACTGGCGTTCCCTTCCCATCAAGCAGCAGCCGCAATGGTCGGACGACGACGCCGTCGCCGCCGTGTCGGCTGAGCTCTCCGTCGTCCCTCCGCTGGTGTTCGCCGGCGAGGTCGACAACCTCCGTGACCGGCTGGCGGCCGCCGCATCCGGTCAGGCGTTCCTCCTGCAGGGAGGTGACTGCGCCGAGACCTTCGCGGGTGCCACCGCCGAACAGATCCGCAACCGCATCAAGACGGTGCTGCAGATGGCGGTCGTGCTGACCTATGGCGCCTCGATGCCGGTGGTGAAGATGGGCCGGATGGCGGGGCAGTTCGCCAAGCCCCGCTCCAGCGACACCGAGACCCGCGGCGACGTCACGCTCCCCGCGTACCGGGGCGACATCGTCAACGGCTACGACTTCACCGAGGTCACCCGCACCGCCGACCCGAAGCGGATGCTGCAGGCGTACCACACGGCCGCCTCGACGCTGAACCTCATCCGCGCGTTCACGCAGGGCGGGTTCGCCGACCTGCGCGAGGTGCACAGCTGGAACAAGGGCTTCGCCTCGAACCCGGCCAACCAGCGGTACGAGGGCCTCGCGACCGAGATCGACCGCGCCATCAAGTTCATGGAGGCCGCCGGTGCGGACTTCGACGAGCTGCGCCGCGTGGAGTTCTACACCGGCCACGAGGGCCTGCTCATGGACTACGAGCGGCCCCTCACGCGCATCGACTCGCGCACCGGCACGCCGTACAACACCTCGGCCCACTTCCTGTGGATCGGGGAGCGCACGCGCGAGCTCGACGGCGCGCACGTCGACTACTTCTCCAAGATCCGGAACCCCATCGGCGTGAAGCTCGGCCCGACGACCACCCCGGACACCGCGCTCGCGCTCATCGAGAAGCTCGACCCCGAGCGGGAGCCCGGCCGCCTCACCTTCATCACGCGGATGGGCGCGGGCAAGATCCGCGACGCGCTGCCGCCGCTGCTGGAGGCCGTGAAGGACTCCGGCGCGACCCCGCTGTGGGTCACCGACCCGATGCACGGCAACGGCATCACGTCGCAGAACGGGTACAAGACCCGGCGCTTCGACGACGTCGTGGACGAGGTCCGCGGCTTCTTCGAGGCGCATCGTGCCGTCGGCACGTTCCCCGGCGGCATCCACGTGGAGCTGACCGGCGACGACGTGACCGAGTGCCTGGGCGGCTCGGAGCAGATCGACGAGGCGACCCTCGCGACGCGCTACGAGAGCCTGTGCGACCCGCGCCTGAACCACATGCAGTCCCTCGAGCTCGCGTTCCTCGTCGCCGAGGAGCTCGAGAAGCGCTGACCCGTTCCGTCCGGCGCGGCCCCTCCTGCCTCGCGCACGAGGGGCCTCGTCGTACCGATTGGTTCGCCCGTCGCGGATGCGGGGTGCACGCGTCTCACACTGCTCTTATGCGACGGGTGAGCGTGCTGGCGTGCCCGGGTGCGGGCGGGGCGGAGTCGGGGCGCTTCGCGGGGACGTGGGCTCGGAGCGTGGTTCGCCCGTCGCGGATGCGGGGTGCGGGCGTCTCGCACTGCTCTTTTGCGACGGGTGAGCGTGGCGTGGGGAACTAGAAGGAGCCGCTGATGCTCAGGGTCACGGTGGTGCCCCTGGGACGCGGAGACTGTGCAGCGGGGTTCTGGGCGGTCACCTGGGTCACCGAATCCGGGAACAGGTTCCAGCTCGCGTTGTAGGTCACCTGGAACCCGGCGGACTCGAGGGCCTGCTTCGCCTGGTCCCGTGTCTTGCCGACGACGTTCGGCACCTCGAACAGCTGCGGCCCCTTCGAGACGCGGAGCGTCACGGTCTCGCCGGGGCGCCAGTCGCCGCCGCCGTCACGGGCGGCGATCCCGACGACCGTGCCCTTCTCGACGGTGTCGCTGAACTCCTCGACCGAGTCGACCTTCATACCGGCATCGTTCAGGACCGAGGTCGCCTCGGTCACGCTCATGCCGGCGACGTCGGGGAGCGGTCCCTTGGAGACCACCAGCGCGGCGGAGTCACCCTCGAACACCGTGCAGCCGCCGGTGCAGTCGGCAGGCTCGCCCCCCGCCCGGGGCGTGACGGATGCGGCGACCACCGTGTCCGGTGCGGCATCCGTGAAGACGTACTCGGGCTCGCCCACCGCGATCACCGCGGCCTGGAGCGCCGCCGTGGCCTGGGCCAGCGGCATCCCGCCGAGCGCGGGCAGATCGTGCGGCGCGGGACCGAGCGAGACGACCACGCGTACGGCCGATTCCTTCTCGACCCGTTCGCCGGCCGCCGGATCCGTGCGGATGACGAGGCCCTCGGTGACGTCGAGACTGTACTCCTCGAGCCGCTCCGCCGTGAGCGTCTGCTCGGCGAGCGCGGCCTGCGCCTCCTCGAAGCTCACCCCTGCCACGGCCGGGACGCCGACGAGCGCGCCCGGTCCGGACCCGAAGAACCAGCCCGCGCCGCCGGCGATGACCGCCAGGACGAGCACGAGGGCGAGGAGCCACCCGCCGCGCGACGCCCGGCGCTTCGTGGCACGCCGGAGCAGGGTCGCGTTGTCGAGGTCGGGGG
>JAEZSU010000029.1 GCA_023421635.1 Actinomycetes bacterium
CACCACGCCCGGCGCACGCCGCGCAGGCCCACCTCCCGCCACGTGCGCACCCCGCCGCCGTCGACGCGGTCCACACGGCCGACGACGTGCTCCGCCCGCAGGGCGAACGGCCCGCGCAGGAACGCCAGCAGCCGGCCGTCGGTCATCCCGATCACCGCGAACGCGGGCGTCCGGCCGATGCCGTCGGCGAGGAGTGCGTCCAGGATCGGTGCCGGATCGGTGATGTCCTCCGGCAGGGCGAGGATGCGGCGGGCCGCCGCCACCGCGCCGCTCCCGGTCGTGAGCACCGCCCACGCGTCGGTCGCCACGGCGGGGAGGGCGCCCGTCAGCCACACCCGTTCAGTCATGGCGTCTCCCGCCGGTGAGGGTGTCCGCGTCGATCGCATGGAGGCCGCCCTGCGTGCTCGTGCCGAACCCGCCGGTCACCTCGTCGGCGCGAGGGGTGACGACGCCCTCGCGCACGTCGACGACGACGGCGGAGATGTTGTCGCGACCACCGCGCGCACGCGCCTGCTCGACCAGTGTGTGCGCGGTCTGCGACGCCGAGCCGCCCATGGTGAGCCCCGCCCGCACCGCCTCGTCGCCGAGTTCGTCGCTGAGCCCGTCGGAGCAGATGAGCAGCCGCTCGCCGGTCACGATGGGCGCGAGCCAGTAGTCCGCATCGCTCGCCGCATCCCCGACGGCGCGGGTGATGACGTGACGCTCCGGGTGGCGGGTCGCCGCGCGCCGGTCGAGCCCGCCGGCGTCGACGAGCTCCTGCACGACCGAGTGGTCGACGGTGAGCTGCTCCAGCGCGCTCCCGGCGAGCCGGTAGACCCGCGAGTCGCCGATGTTGCACACGAGCCAGACCGGTGCGCCGTGCTGGACCACCGCGACGACCCCCGACAGCGTGGATCCGGCACCGCGCTGCTGCCGCCGGGCGAGCTGCGCCACGTTCCGGTGTGCCGTGGCGATCGCCGCGACGACCTCCTCCGGCCGAACGTCCCTGCGGCCGCAGAGGCCCGCGAAGGCGTCGATCACGGCGGCGCTCGCGCGGTCGCCCGCGTCATGGCCGCCCATGCCGTCGGCGACCAGATACACCGGGTAGGTCGCGAGCACGGCGTCCTCGTTCACGCTCCGGACCAGACCCGGGTCGGTGCGGGCGCCGGCGGAGATCTGCACGTCGACGCTCATCGTGCCCCCTTCGCGGCGATGGCGCGCAGGCGCCGGACGAACGAGCGGAGGGAGAGTCGTGCCCGCCACCGTGCGCGGAAGCCCGTCTCGGCTCGGAGGCGTGCACGCTCGGCGTCCACCAGCGCCCAGAACCGCTCGCCGTCCGCGTCGCCGGGTGGGAAGGGCGCGAACACCGCCCGGTCGGCGAGCTCGGCGAGCGCGACGGATGCGGGACCGCCGGCGGCGCGCGCGGCGATCTCTTGGCGGGTGGCCGTGCGCGAAGGCGCCGCGCCGTGGTCGACGAGCGTGTCGACGTACTCCTCCCAGCCGGCCACGACGCGGTCGACGGGGTCACGGCTGCCGCGCCTGGTGCCCGTGCGGATCGCCTTTGCGGCGAGGACTGCTGCTCCGGGGAGGAGCAGCACGATCAGCGCGAGCAGCGAGACGCCCCCGACGCGGGCGGTGGCCCACAGCCACGACAGGTCGGCCTGTGCGGCCGGGTCGTCGTCCGTGCCGCCGGAGTCGGCGGGGTCCGCCTCCGGCGGCAGCACCGTCTCGGCCTGCTCCGGGTCGACCTGGGTGGGGTTCTGCGGGTCGCGCCGCTGCAGCACGTCGGGGGAGAGGGGCACCCGGTGCTGCGGGGTCGTGTCGATCGCGGTCCAGGCGCCGTCGGCGTCCTGCACCTCGATCCATGCGGCCAGCGCGCCGCCCGTGCACGCGCCGTCCTCGCACACCGGCAGGTCGTCCTCGTCGGTGGCGAGCCGCGCGCCGACGACGACCCGCGCGGTGTATCCGAGCCGGTCGGCGATCATGGCTGCCGCGACGGCGAACTGCTCGTCGTCGCCGGGTGCTGCGACCAGCTGTGCGTCGTCGTCGCCGCCGACCTCGTTCTGCTTGTCGACGAGCTCGGTGAACAGCGCGTCGATGCGGTCGGTGGAGTGCCCGGCACGGCTCGGTTCGAACGTGTAGCCGTCGAGGTCGCCCATCCACGCGGGCGGGTCCTGCGCCTCCACCTGCAGTGCGTGGCTCAGGTAGCCGCGGGCGCGGAGCCTCGAGATGAGCTCCGACAGTCCCGCGCCGTCCTGCATCTCGATCCAGGTGCCGAGGCTCTCCGGGACGAGCTCGGGGTCGATGACGCCGCCCGCTTCACCGGGTTCGATGGCCCCGGCATCGCGCCCGCCGCCGTCGAGCACCCCCTGCTGGAGGTAGGTCACCCCGTCGGTCAGGCCGGGGTCGGCGAGCTCGACCCCGGTCGCGCTGACCGGGTTGTAGAAGAACCCGTCGCTGAGCGCGGCGCGGGCGGCGTCGTCGAACGCGATCGAGCGGAGCGCGCCGACCGTCGGCACCCAGACGCCGCGGTACGCGCCGATCGTCACGCGCGCCTGGACCGCGTCACCGGGGCGGGCGGACAGTTCGAACGGGACCCGGGTGAACTCGCTGCCGGCCGTGGCATCGGGGTCGACCGCCTGCATGACGCGGCCGTCGTAGAACGGCAGGGTGGCGAGCCGGATGCGGTCGGCTCCCGCCGCATCCGCGACGGTGAACAGCACGGTGTCGTACGCGTCGTCGGCGAACGCGGCCCGGTAGTCGGTGAGCGGGCTCAGCTCCTGCTGGATGCGCAGTGCCGGATCGACCGCGGTGCGGAGCACATCGCGGCTGGAGCCGGCCAGCGCAGCAGGCGCGAGCGTGAGTCCGGCGACGAGCGCGACGAGCGCCATCGCGGTGCCCGCGAGGACCCGGGTGAGCAGCCCGCGGACCCGCACCGGGGTGCGTGTCCCGGTGAGCTCACGGGCTTCACGAAGCGCGACCCGCCGTGTGTGCACCGCCCGCCAGAGATACCACGCCGTCGCGACCGCGAGTGCTGCGATCCCGACGACGGTCTCCTGAACGCCGGGCAGCGTCCAGGGTCCGAACCGGCCGGTGCCGCCCACCGCGCTCGACCCGAACGCGACACCGACGGCGAGCACGACGAGGCAGACGGGCGCTGCGAGCGACCAGGCCCGGGTTCCCCGGAGCGCGAGCGACAGCGCGAGCACCCCCGCGACGAGCACGAGCAGCAGCAGCGGCGCGAGCGTCGCCTGGTAGACGCCCAGCGGCAGATCGAGGGTGAGCAGGTTCTTCCACCCGGTCACCGGGGCCGTGACGACGGCGAGGAACATCGCGGGAAGGGTCGCCGGGTCGCTCAGTGCCGTGGGGGCGGCCAGCGGCACGCCGCCGACGAGGTAGGTCGCCGCGGTCACCGCGGC
>JAEZSU010000292.1 GCA_023421635.1 Actinomycetes bacterium
GGCGGTCACAGCGCGGCGCCGTCCAGGAGCTGGGCCAGCGCGCGCGTGTACGGCGCGATGTCGCCGCCCGGGGCGGTCGCGGCGAACACCAGCACGCGATCGGCCTGCGGTGGCCCCACCGCGACCAGGAAGCCGTGCTCGTCCGCGCCCGCGTGCCGCGCGTGCAGGCGTCCGGTGAGGGTCTCGGTCACCCGCACCGCGTCCACCCCGCGGGTATCGAGGGCGTCGTCCGCGGTGTCCGCCACGAGCGTCACCGTCACCGCCAGTCCGCCGTCGGGGCTGACCACGCGCACGGTGTCGTCCTCGAACGGCGGATGCTGCACCGCCCACCCCGCGGGGACCGTGACCGTCGCGTGGTCGCCGACCGGCACCCGGGTGTCGGCTGCGACCACCTCGGTGGTGAGGTTCGCGAGCACGTGCGGGACGACGGTGAAGGACAGGATCGCGGCGATGACGGCGACGACCGTCAGGGTGACGCCTGCGATCGCCATGCCGGTGCGCACGCGGTGCGCTCGTGCACGCGTGACACTCGAATCGGTCGGCCCCAACGTCCCATCTCCCCAGCGGCACCCCCAGGCGCCGTCCCCGGATTCTACGGGAGTCGTCGCAGGCGGCTGGTGGTTTCCCGCGTGTCGCTCGCAGGTACGGGAGGTACGGTTCTCTGCTGGGGAGGAGACCCATGCACCCTGCACCAGCACCCGCCCGCCCGGGCGTCATCGACCGGTTCTTCGAGATCACCAGCCGCGGTTCGACCGTCGGGGCGGAGATACGCGGCGGCGTCGTGACCTTCGTCGCGATGGCCTACATCGTGGTGCTGAACCCGATCATCCTCTCCGGCACGGCCGACGTCGCGGGCAACGAGCTCGGGTTCGGTCAGGTCGCCGCCACGACGGCGCTCACCGCGGGCGTCATGACGATCCTGTTCGGTCTCGTCACCCGGCTGCCGTTCGCGTTCGCGGCGGGCCTCGGCATCAATTCGTTCCTCGCGGTCAGCGTGGTCGGCGACCTGACCTGGCCGGAGGCGATGGGCCTCGTCGTGATCAACGGCATCCTCATCGTGATCCTCGCGGCCACGGGGCTGCGCCGGCTCATCTTCGACGCCGTCCCGCTCGCGCTGAAGACGGCGATCTCGGTCGGCATCGGCTTGTTCATCGCGTTCATCGGCTTCGTCGACGGTGGCTTCGTCACCGCCACGGGCGCGGCATCGCCGCCCGTGGGACTCGGCGTCGAGGGCTCGATCGCGACCGTCCCCACGCTGCTGTTCGTCCTGACGCTCCTGCTCGTCGGCATCCTCATGGCCCTGCGCGTGCGCGGCGCCATCCTCATCGGGCTGGTGATCGGCACGATCGTCGCGGTCATCGTCGAGGCCGTGTGGGACCTCGGGTCGCAGAGCGGCGGCAACGCGCAGGGCTGGAGCCTCACGATTCCCGAGCTCCCGGCGCAGCTGTTCA
This sequence comes from Actinomycetes bacterium, assembly GCA_023421635.1. Taxonomy (GTDB): domain Bacteria; phylum Actinomycetota; class Actinomycetes; order Actinomycetales; family Microbacteriaceae; genus Microbacterium. Next base: position 1,452 of record JAEZSU010000292.1, read on the forward strand.
GCATCCCGGATCTGAGCCTCGTCGGCCAGGTGAGCTTCGGCTCCTTCGAACGGGTGGGCGTGCTCGCAGCGACCATGCTCGTGTTCACGTTGCTCTTCACGAACTTCTTCGACGCCATGGGCACCATGACGGGCCTCTCGCGCGAGACCGGGCTGGCGGATGCGGACGGCAACTTCCCGCGGCTGCGCTCGGCGCTCATCGTCGAGGGTGTGGGTGCGGTGCTCGGCGGTGCCACCTCGTCGTCCTCGAACACCGTGTTCGTGGAGTCGGGGGCCGGCATCGGCGAGGGTGCGCGGACAGGACTCGCGAACGTCGTGACCGGCGTGCTGTTCCTGCTCGCCATGTTCCTCACCCCGCTGACGACGATCGTCCCCACCGAGATCGCGGCCGCGGCGCTCGTGATCGTCGGTGCGCTGATGATGTCGCAGATCCGGTACATCGACCTGTCCGACATCTACACGCTCATCCCGGTGTTCCTCACGATCACCGTGATGCCGCTGACCTACTCGATCGCGAACGGCATCGGCGCGGGCTTCGTCAGCTGGGTCCTGCTGCGGGCGTTCACCGGCAAGGTGCGGCAGGTGAGCCCGCTGCTGTGGATCGTCGCCGCCGGCTTCGTCGTGTACTTCGCCCGCGGGCCGCTGGAGGCGCTGCTGTCCTGATGGGCAGCCCGGGTCAGGCGCCCTGGGGCTCGAGCACGAACACGGCGATCGTGCGGTCGGTCTTGGTCTGGTACGTGGCGTAGTCCGGCCAGACCTCGACCGCGCGGTCCCACCAGTCCGCGCGTTCGGCACCGTCGAGCTCGCGCGCGGTGTAGTCGCGCTTCACGGCGCCGTCCTGCAGTTCGACGTGCGGGTGCTTCCGCATGTTGTTCGCCCATGCGGGTTCCTCCGGTGCGCCACCCTTGGAGGCGACGACGGCGTAGCGGCCGTCGTGCTCGACGCGCATGAGCGCCGTCTTCCGCAGACCGCCGGTCTTCGCGCCGACCGTGGTGAGCACGATGATCGGCACGCCCCGGAGGGTGTTCGCCTCGGTCCCCCCTGACGCCTCGTACTGCTCGGCCTGCGTGCGGGCCCACTCGGACGACGACGGACGGTACTCCCCGGTCAGCGGCATGCCACCACGGTACTCCGCACGTGCGTCGCGTGGGAACGACGAAGGCGGATGCCGCGGCAACGCCGGGACATCCGCCTTCGCGGCGTGCGTCAGAGCGACGCGATGATCTCGCGCATCAGCGCGGCGGTCTCGGACGGGGTCTTCCCGACCTTGACGCCGGCGGCCTCGAGGGCCTCCTTCTTCGCCTGCGCGGTACCGGCCGAACCGGACACGATCGCGCCGGCGTGACCCATGGTCTTGCCCTCGGGAGCGGTGAAGCCGGCGACGTAGCCGACGACCGGCTTGGTGACGTTGGCCTTGATGTACTCGGCCGCACGCTCCTCGGCGTCGCCGCCGATCTCGCCGATCATGACGATCGCCTTCGTCTCGGGGTCCGCCTCGAACGCTGCGAGCGCGTCGATGTGGGTGGTGCCGATGATCGGGTCGCCGCCGATGCCGATGGCGGTCGAGAAGCCGAGGTCGCGCAGCTCGAACATCATCTGGTACGTCAGCGTGCCCGACTTCGAGACGAGGCCGATCGGGCCCTTGCCGGTGATGTTCGCCGGGGTGATGCCCGCGAGCGCCTCGCCGGGGGTGATGATGCCGGGGCAGTTCGGCCCGATGATGCGGGTCTTGTTGCCCTTCTCGATGGCGTACGCCCACGCCTCGGCGGTGTCGCCGACGGGCACGCCCTCGGTGATGACCACGAGCAGCGGGATCTCGCTGTCGATGGCCTCGACCATGGCGTCCTTCGTGAAGGCCGGGGGCACGAACGCGATCGACACGTCCGCGCCGGTCTTCTCGATCGCCTCGGCGACCGAGCCGAACACGGGCAGCTCGACGGGGTTGCCGTCGGCGTCGACGTGCGAGACCGTGGTGCCCGCCTTGCGCGCGTTCACGCCGCCGACGACGTTGGTGCCCGCCTTCAGCATGAGCGCCGTGTGCTTGGTGCCCTCGCCGCCGGTGATGCCCTGGACGATGACCTTGGAGTCCTTGTTGAGATAGATCGACATGTCCTGTTCCTTACAGAATCCGGATGCGGCGGGTCAGGCGTTCGCCAGCTCGGCGGCCTTGTCGGCGCCCTCGTCCATACCGGCGGCGAGGGTCACGAGCGGGTGGTTGGCGCCGGCGAGGATCGCGCGACCCTCTTCGACCTGGTTGCCGTCGAGGCGGACGACGAGGGGCTTCGTGGCCGCGTCGCCGAGGATCTCGAGTGCCTTGACGATGCCCTCGGCCACGGCCACGCACGAGGTGATGCCGCCGAAGACGTTGACGAAGACGCTCTTGACCTGCGGGTCGCCGAGGATGACGTCCAGGCCCGCGGCCATGACGGTCGCGGAGGCGCCGCCGCCGATGTCGAGGAAGTTCGCGGGCTTCACGCCGCCGTGGTTCTCACCGGCGTAGGCGACGACGTCGAGGGTGGACATGACCAGCCCCGCGCCGTTGCCGATGATGCCGACCTGGCCGTCGAGCTTGACGTAGTTCAGGCCGGACGCCTTCGCCTTCGCCTCGAGCGGGTCGGCCGCATCCTTGTCCTCGAGCTCCTCGTGCTCGGGGTGGCGCACCTCGGTGGCGTTGTCGTCGAGGGTGACCTTGCCGTCGAGGGCGACGATGTCGCCGTTCGCGGTCTGGACCAGCGGGTTCACCTCGACGAGGGTGGCGCCCTCGCCCTTGTATACGTCGTAGAGCTTGACGAAGACGTCGGCGACCTTCTCGACGAGGTCGTCGTCGAACTTCGCGGCCTTGGCGATCTCGATCGCCTTCTCCTTGTCGATGCCGCGGAGGGCGTTCACCTCGACACGGGCGAGCGCCTCGGGACGCTCGACGGCGAGCTCCTCGATCTCCATGCCGCCCTCGACGGAGCAGAGGGAGAGGTAGGAGCGGTTGGCGCGGTCGAGCAGCACGGAGAAGTAGAACTCGCGCTCGATCTGGGCGCCCTGCGCGACCATGACGCGCTTGACGATGTGGCCCTTGATGTCGAGGCCGAGGATGGCCTTCGCGGCCTCGTACGCCTCGTCAGGGGTCTTCGCGACCTTGACGCCGCCGGCCTTGCCGCGACCGCCGGTCTTGACCTGGGCCTTGACGACCACGACACCGCCGATCTTCTCAGCGGCCGCCTTCACCTCCTCGGGGGTGTCGGCGACGATGCCGGCGAGCACCGGCACCTCGTACTTCTCGAACAGATCACGGGCCTGGTACTCGTAGAGATCCACAGTGCAGTCCTTCGGTGGGGCGAATGTGGGGTTCGGACGCAAGAAAACGTCTTGATGTCGAGATAATCGACCACGCCAGCCTACCCCTCCCGGCGCGGGCGTTCCGACCCGGGCGCAGGCCTCAGTCGAGCGCGGGGAGGTCGTGCACGGCCGGGCCCTCGATGCGCGTGCCGTCGGGCGCGAAGCGCGAGGCGTGGAGCGGGCAGTCCCAGGTGCATTCGCCGTCGTTCCAGCGGAGCACCCCGCCCAGGTGCGGGCAGACCGCGGAGACGACGCGCGTGCGACCCTCGACCGTGGAGATGCCCGCCGGCCGGCCGCCGCGGGACGCGACCACCCCGGATCCCTCGGCCGGCCGCGGCACCGGCG
>JAEZSU010000306.1 GCA_023421635.1 Actinomycetes bacterium
TGACGCTGAGCCCCGCGGGCACCTGGATCCCCAGCCGCCGCGCAGCGACGATCGCGCCCACGGCGACCTCGTCGCACGCCGCGACGACCGCGGTCGGGCGGTTGCGCGCGTCGCTGAGCAGGTCGACCGCCGCCGCGTAGCCGTCCGGCATCGACAGCAGTGCCGGCATCTGCCGGATCTCGTCCGCGAACCCGGCGTCGACCATGGCTGCGCGGTAGCCGCGCACCCGCGCGGTCTCGACGTGCTGGTCGCGCTCGGCGGAGCCGCCGCCGAGGAACGCGACGCGTCGGTGGCCGAGGGCGAGCAGGTGCTCGGTCGCGCGACGCGCCGCATCCTCGTCGTCGATCGTGATGACGCTGGTCCGAGGGCTCGCACCGATGACGCTCACCACGGGCTTGCCGAGGGAGAGCATGCGGTCCAGCTCGTCCTCCTGCGGCTCGAGGCCGACCGCGATCAACCCGTCGAACCGCTTGCGGGCCAGGAAGTCGTCGAAGATGCGACGTCTCCGATCGGAGCCCGGGGTCGCGTCGTAGAGCGTGAGGTCGAGCCCCCGCTCCAGCAGCGCGGACTGGATGCCCTCCAGCACCTCCGCGAAGAACCAGCGGTTCACGTACGGCATCACCACGCCGACGTTCTGCGTGCGGCCGGTCGCGAGGCTCTGCGCGTTCGTGGACGGCACGTAGCCGAGCGAGATCGCCGCCGAGGTGACCCGCTCGCGCGTGGCCTCGGAGACGTATCCCGCGCCGCTCAGGGCACGGCTGGCGGTCGATTTGGACACGCCTGCGAGTCGTGCGACGTCAGCGATGCCGCTCACCCGGTCGCCTCCTTGCTGCCTGGGCCGTCGTGGGTCGTCCACATGATAGGGGATCGCGCGCCAAGATGTGGAACCGGTTGTGTGATACGACGTCGCCACGGGAGCGCTCTCATCGTCAAGGTAACGGTTCGGGAGCGCTCCCATCGTCGCCTTTACCGAGTCGTGATGGAGCTGTATTGTGATGGCGACCCGATTCACATACGGTTACATGGAATCGGTTCCCGAGTGGATCTGATGTGGCGGACCGAGACGTCCGCTGCTCAATGAGGAGAGGAATCACATGCTCACTACACAGCGGCGCCGCATCCTGGTGCCCTTCGCCATCGCCGGTGTCGCCGGCCTGGCGCTGACGGGGTGTGCCGAGAGCTCCGGTGGGAGCGACTCCGGCAACGCGACGGTCAAGATCTCCGGCGGCATCACCGGGTCCGAGGCCGACCTGCTGAACGAGTCCTTCGACGCGTTCACCGAGGAGACCGGCATCAAGGTCGAGTACACCGGTGACAAGAGCTTCGAGGGCAACATCGTGACCAAGGTCGCCGGTGGCTCGGCTCCCGACATCGCGATCGTCCCGCAGCCCGGTCTGCTCAAGAGCCTCGTCGAGACCGGCGAGGTCAAGCCGGCCACCGAGGCCGTCGAGAAGAACGTCGACGAGAACTGGTCGGCCGACTGGAAGACCTACGGCACCGTCGACGGCACCTTCTACGCGGCGCCCATGCTCGCCAACGTCAAGGGCTACGTCTGGTACTCCCCCAAGAGCTTCGCCGAGTGGGGCGTCGAGGTCCCGAAGACCTGGGACGAGATGATGACGCTCACCCAGACCATCCAGGCGAAGACCGGCACCGCCCCCTGGTGCGCCGGCTTCGCCTCGGGCGACGCCTCCGGCTGGCCCGGCACCGACTGGATCGAGGACCTCGTCCTGCGCCAGTCCGGTCCCGAGGTCTACGACCAGTGGGTCGCCGACGAGGTCACCTTCACCGACGCCCCCATCAAGCAGGCGTTCGAGACCCTCGGCACCATCCTGCTCGACCCGAACTACGTGAACGCCGGCTTCGGCGACGTGCGCAGCATCAACTCCACCGCCTTCGGTGACGTCGCGGCGAAGGTCGCCGACGGCAGCTGCGCCCTGACCCACCAGGCCTCGTTCCTCTCGTCGAACTTCCTCGACGTGACCACGGCCGACGGCCAGGCCCCGACGGTCGCCCCTGACGGTGACGTGTACGCGTTCCTGACCCCGGGCTTCGAGGCCGACGGTGAGACCTACGTCGAGGCCGGTGGCGAGTTCGTCGCCGCGTTCTCCGACTCGGAGAACGTGCAGAAGGTGCTCGAGTTCATGTCGAGCCCTGAGTTCGCCGACGCGCGCGTCGAACTCGGTGGCGTGATCTCGGCCAACAAGAACGCCGACCCCTCGCTCGCCTCCAGCGAGTTCCTCACGGACGCGATGAAGACGCTGCAGGACCCGAGCACCGTGGTCCGCTTCGACGCCTCCGACCTGATGCCCGCCACCGTGGGTGCAGGTTCCTTCTGGAAGGGCATGGTCAACTGGATCGACGGCAAGTCGCTCGACGACGTGCTCGCCGAAATCCAGGCTGGTTACGACAACTAACCAGTGACACGATCGATGGGGTCGCCCGGAGACGGGCGACCCCATCGCTCCGCGAGATCACAGGGGATGAGGGGAGACGACATGTCCACACCCACGAAGACCGACGCCGCGCCTGTCGCGAAACCCGACGCGCCGGCGCCCGAGCAGAGATCCAGCACCGCCAAGCGCGTCGCGGGCATCGTCGCGGTGGTCGCCGCGGTCGGGCTCGTCGCGATGCTGGTGCTGCTGCTCACCGGATCAGGGAACGAGGACGCGTCCCCGACCACGATCGGGTTCTCCCTCAACAGCTTCTTCATCTGGCTCGGCGGGCTGAACCCGCTCCTGCAGATCCCGATCGTGCTCATCGTCTTCGGTGTGCTGGTCGCGGCGATCCTCGTCCTCATCGAGTTCGCGCCCCGTCCCGGCCGCGGATACTTCTGGCTGCGGCTCGGTGCCAGCATCCTCATCCCCGTCATCGCCTTCATGCTCCTGCGTCCGTACCAGAACGCGGTCGTCTACGTCGTCGCGATCGGCCTGTTCGCCGGCGCGCTGCTCTTCTTCGCCGACTACCGCGCCCGTGCCGGCGCAGGTTACGCCTTCCAGCTCGTGATCTTCCTGGCCCCCGCCGCGACGATGCTGCTGGTGGGCCTCGTGTACCCCGCGATCTCCACGATCGTGAAGTCGTTCTTCGACAAGAGCGGCGACAACTTCGTCTTCCTCGAGAACTACATCTGGACCTTCACCAACCCCGACGGGTTCTGGTCGGTCATCAACACCCTCATCTGGGCCGTGGTCGCGCCCATCTTCTCCACCTGCATCGGTCTCGCCTACGCGGCGTTCATCGACCGCGCCCGCGGCGAGAAGATCCTGAAGGTGTTCGTGTTCATGCCGTTCGCGATCTCGTTCGTCGGCGCCGGCATCATCTGGAAGTTCATCTACGACTACCGCCAGGGCAACCAGATCGGTCTGCTGAACGCGATCGTCACCCTCTTCGGCGGCGAACCGGTCAGCTGGCTCGACGCACAGCCGCTCATCAACACCTTCGCGCTGCTCGCCGTGTTCATCTGGACCCAGACCGGTTTCGCGATGGTCATCCTCTCGGCCGCCATCAAGGCCGTGCCCACCGAGCAGCTCGAGGCGGCATCCCTCGACGGAGCGAACGCCTGGGAACGCTTCCGGAACGTGACCGTCCCCGGCATCCGCTCGTCGCTCATCGTGGTGCTCACCACGATCACCATCGCCTCGCTGAAGGTGTACGACATCGTCGCGGTGATGACCGGTGGTCGCTCCAACTCCACCGTGCTGGCCTTCGAGATGGTCAACCAGCAGCAGCGGTTCCAGAGCTACGGGCACTCCTCGGCGCTGGCCGTCGTGCTGTTCCTCTTCGTGCTGCCGCTGATCATCTACAACGTGCGACAGATCCGTAAGCAGAAGGAGATCCGCTGATGGCCTCGATCGACACGGTCCCCTCCCTCAGCGCGAAGGCCGCGCGGAACGAGGCTCGTCGCACCCGCAAGAGCGAGAGCGAGGCCCAGAAGCGGCTGACCTCCCGGGGCGCCACCATCGCCGCGATCGTCATCGCGGTGCTGTGGACCATCCCGACCTTCGGGCTGTTCGTCACGTCCTTCCGTCCCGGTGCCGACTCGACGTCCACCGGCTGGTGGACGGTGTTCGTCGACCCGTCGTTCACCCTGGACAACTACTTCCAGGCGCTGACGGCCGGCGGCACCGCCCTGACCCTGGGCGATTCGTTCATCAACTCGCTGGCGATCTCGATCCCCGCCACGATCATCCCGATCGCGATCGCCTCGCTGGCCGCATACGCCTTCGCGTGGATCCCGTTCAAGGGCCGCGGCGTCGCGTTCATCGCGGTGTTCGCGCTGCAGATCGTCCCGATCCAGATGGCACTCGTGCCGCTGCTGACGATGTTCTCGCGCGGTCTCACCATCGGCGACATGAACATCTTCCCGGGCTTCAGCCTCCGCGACGTCGACCACAGCTTCGCGACCGTCTGGATCGCGCACGCGATCTTCGCGCTGCCGCTGGCGATCTTCCTGCTGCACAACTTCATCTCCGAGATCCCGGGCGAGCTCATCGAGGCGGCCCGCGTCGACGGCGCGGGGCACGGGCAGATCTTCTTCCGGATGATCCTGCCGCTGGCGATGCCGGCGATCGCGTCCTTCGCGATCTTCCAGTTCCTCTGGGTGTGGAACGACCTGCTCGTGGCGACGATCTTCGCGCCATCCTCGTCGCTCCCGCTGACACAGACGTTGAACTCGTTGTCGGGGACCTGGGGCAACCAGTGGTACCTGCAGTCCGCGGGTGCGTTCATCTCGATCATCGTCCCGCTGATCGTGTTCTTCGCCCTGCAGCGGTTCTTCGTCCGCGGCCTGCTGGCCGGCGCTACGAAGGGCTGACGCCCGCTCCGCCCCGCCGCACTGGCCGCCTGACCGCGAGATGGCGACTGCGCACCGAGACCATGGGTGTACCCCACCAACTCGGCGCCCAGTCGCCATCTCGGTGTCTGACCAAGGTCGGTCGGTGCGGCGTGGTGATGTGCGGGCGTGGATAGCATGAGCGGATGCACACGGGGGAGCAGACGGACGGCGCCGTGACGGGACTGAGCGGTCCCGAGGTCGAGGAGCGCCGCCGCGACGGCCGCACGAACGCCTTCGAGGCCGACACCTCGCGCAGCATCGGCAGCATCGTCAGGGCGAACGTGTTCACCCTGTTCAACGGCATCGTCGGGGCCTGCTTCCTGGTCCTGCTGCTGGTCGGCCGCTGGCAGGACGCGCTGTTCGGCCTCGCCGCGTTCACGAACGCGGTCATCGGCTGCGTGCAGGAGTTCCGTGCGAAGGCGGCGCTCGACCGCCTCGCCCTGCTGAACGCCCCGAAGGCACGCGTCCTGCGCGACGGCGCCGAGGCGGAGATCGCGCCCGCCGACGTCGTGCTCGACGACGTGCTGGTGCTCCGCGCGGGCGATCAGGTGCCCGCCGACGCCGAGGTGCTCGAAGTGCGTGGGCTCCAGATCGACGAATCCATGCTCACCGGGGAATCGGATGCGGTCGACAAGCATCCCGGCGACGAAGCCCTGTCCGGCTCGGTCGTCGTCGGCGGATCCGGGACCGCCCGGGTCGACCGGGTCGGCGCCGACTCCTACGCGAACACCTTCGCCGCCGAGGCCAAGCGCTTCTCCATGGTCGGCAGCGAACTGCGCACCTCGGTGAACCGGGTCCTCCGCTGGGTCGGCTGGGGGATCGGGCCGATCGGCCTGCTCGTGCTGAACGCGCAGGTCCAGGTCGCCGGCGGCTGGGACACGGTCTTCGCAGACGGCCGCTGGGTACAGGCCGTGGTCAACACGATCGCGTCCCTCACCGCCATGATCCCGCTCGGGCTCGTGCTGATGACCTCCATCGCGTTCGCGGTCGGCGCGGCGAAGCTCGCCCGCAAGCAGGTGCTCGTCAACGAGCTGCCGGCGGTCGAGGGCCTCGCCCGCGTCGACGTCGTGTGCCTGGACAAGACCGGTACCCTCACGGTCGGCGACATCGATTTCGCGGCCGCGCACCCGCTCGCCGGGGCGCACCCCGGCTGGGAGCGGGCGCTCGGCTGGTACGGGGCGGCGCCGGACGCCAACGCCACCTCCCGGTGCCTGCGGGAGGCGTTCCCCGCGGCCGACGAGCAGGCACAGGCGGAGATCGCGTTCTCATCCGCACGGAAGTGGAGCGCTGTCACCCTCACCGGCGGCACCTGGGTCCTCGGCGCGCCCGAGATGGTCTTCGGCGCGCGTGCCACCGATCCCGACGACGAGTTCGGCGCCCTCGTGCTCGGTGAGGCCGCGGCGGGGCTGCGCACCCTCGTCCTCGGCCACAGCCCGCTGCCGCTGCAGCCGGAGGACGTCGAGCAGGAGCGACTGCCGGGCGGGCTCGTCCCGGCGGTCGTGGTCACCTTCAGGGAGCAGATCCGCGAGGATGCGGCCGACACCCTGGCGTACTTCGCCGCCCAGGGCGTCGGCATCCGGATCATCTCCGGCGACAACCCGCGGACCGTTGCCGCGATCGCCCGCCAGGTGGGCGTCGACGTCGCCGACGGCTACGACGCGCGGACGCTGCCCACCGACCAGCAGGAGCTCGCGGAGGTGCTGGAGACCACCACCGTGTTCGGCCGGGTGACCCCCGAGCAGAAGAAGGACATGGTCACGGCGCTGCAGAGCCGCGGGCACACGGTCGCCATGACCGGCGACGGCGTGAACGACGCGCTGGCGATCAAGACCGCCGACATCGGCATCGCGATGAACTCCGGTGCTGCGGCCACCAAGGCCGTGGCCCGCCTGGTCCTCCTGGACGGGAAGTTCTCGCACCTCCCCGACGTCGTCGCAGAGGGCCGGCAGGTCATCGCGAACATCGAACGGGTGTCGATGCTCTTCCTCACGAAGACGGCCTACGCCACCGGGCTCGCGCTGCTGTTCGGGTTCCTCGTGCTGGAGTTCCCCTTCCTGCCGCGGCAGATGTCGATCACGGACGGCCTCACCATCGGCATCCCGGCGTTCTTCCTCGCCCTCATGCCGAACGCGCAGCGGTACGTGCCCGGGTTCCTCCGCCGGTCGCTGTCGTTCGCGATCCCGGCCGGCGTGGTCGTCGCGCTCACCCTGACCGGGTACGCGCTGACCGCCCGCGCACTGGGCGTCGAGATGGAGCAGCTGCGCACCGGGTCGACCATCATCCTCGCGGTGGTGGGCATCTGGATCCTCGCGATCCTCGCCCGCCCGCTCAACCGCTTCAAGGTGCTCGTCGTCGGCGCGATGTTCGTCGCGCTCATCGCCCTGTTCACGGTGCCGCTGAGCACGGCGTTCTTCGAGCTCGTGGATCCGGGGGAGGATGCGGCATACGCCCTCACCGGCTTCACGGTGCTCGCGATCCTCCTGATCGAGGCGATCCGGCTCGTGCAGCTGCGGTACGTGCGCCGGGCGCTGGCGGCTCCTCAGCCGGCGCCGGGCTCGTCGGGGGTGCGCTCCCGGCGGAAGTGACGCGCACCGGGCGGCACCCACACCGCCAGGATCACGACCGCCACCGCCACGAGGTCGATGAGGGAGGTGACGTCCCAGCCGTCGGTGGTCGCGATGGTGAGCACGTGGGTGGCGATCTCGAGCGCGCCGAGGATCGTCACCAGCACCCGTGCGAGCCTGCTGCCGCGGGCGATGCCCGCCGCGAGCGCGAGCGTGAGCAGGCCGAGCAGCGCCGTCGCCGACCCGAGCAGCGACACGGCCAGCACCGCGTCCGGCGGCACCTGGTAGCGGCTGAGGAGCACGAGCACGCCGGTGACCACGCTCAGCAGTGCGCCGATGGTCACCAGCACGACGGCGACGGTCACGGGAACGGGGCGCCGGCGGCGCGGACTGTCGGTCACGGGGTCACTGTACCGGTCCCGATCGACTAGCATTGCCCGGTCCCTCCGAATCGTATCGAGGGATGCCGCCCCTCACACCTCCGGAGTGATCCCCGCTCGTGCCAGACGCCGTTCCCGCCGATACCGCAGCCACGCCGACGCACACGGCGTCCGTCCGCACCCATCACACGCCCACGGGCGCGATCCGCACCCTGGGGGCGAACCCCCGGACGGCGCCGATCATGCTGCACCCGGGCGATGCGATGTCGGCCCGGCGCCGGTTGATGTACGTGCTGCTGCTCGGTGCGCTCACGGCCCTCGGCCCGTTCACGATCGACCTGTACCTGCCCGCGTTCCCCACGCTCGAGCGCGACTTCGACACCACCGCGGCGGCGATCCAGCTCACCCTCACCGGCACCATGATCGGCTTCGCGCTCGGACAGCTCATCGTGGGTCCGCTGAGCGACAAGCTCGGACGCCGGATGCCGCTGCTGATCGTCACGGGCGTGCACGTGCTCGCCAGCGCCGCCGCCGCGATCGCCCCGGACCTGCTGCTGCTCGGCGCGGCGCGCGTGCTGATGGG
>JAEZSU010000330.1 GCA_023421635.1 Actinomycetes bacterium
GAACAGCAGCGCATCGGCGCCGGATGCGGGAGGCCTGAGGAGCGTCATGCGGCGCCTTCCTGCGAGGTTCGTGCCGCGACCTCGTCGAGTTCTGCCTGCTCGGCCGACAGCTCGGCGAAGCGGCGGCGCGCGAGGTGCGCCTGCTCCAGGCGGTCGAGGCCGCGGACCGCGCGGCGGGCCTCCTGATGCTCGGTGCGGGCGGCCTCCACCTGATCCTGCTGCACCTTGGCGAGGTCGCCGAGGTCGCTCAGCAGCGAGCGGCCCGCCACCCGTGCGGCGGCGATGGCAGAGAGGGAGCGCACGTCCACCGCGGGCAGGTCGGTGCCCGCGAGTGCGGCACGGACGTGGCGTTCGCGCGCCTTGGTCTGGTCGGCCGCGACCGATGCGCGGCTGAGCCGCTCGGCGGCCGCCTGCTCCTGGATCTTGCGCACGCGGAGCAGTCCCGCGAGGGGGAAGAACCGGTTCATGCCACACCTCCGAAGGCGTTCACGAGCTGTCCCAGCCGATCCCACGACTCCTCCGCCGGAGCGGTCTCGTCGAGCGACTGGGTGAGGAACGCGAAGATCGCGTCCTGGTTGGCGAGCGCGGCGTCCACCTTGGGGTTCACGCCCTGCTGGTACGCGCCGATGTCGATGAGGTCGGCGGCGCCGCGCCGGGCGGCGAGCACCGCGCGCAGCGTCGCGGCCTGCTCACGCCGCGTGCGGTCGGTGATCTTCCCGGCCACCCGCGACACCGACGCGAGCACGTCGACCGCCGGATGCTGTCCCGACAGGGCGAGCGACCGGTCGAGCACGATGTGGCCGTCGAGGAACGACCGCACCGCATCCGCGATGGGCTCGTTGTGATCGTCGCCGTCCACGAGCACCGTGTAGATGCCGGTGACGGAGCCGCCGCGGTCGGTGCCGGCGCGCTCGAGCAGGCCGGCGAGGAGCGAGAAGGTGGAGGGCGGGTAGCCGCGCGTGGCCGGGGGCTCGCCGGCGGAGAGGCCGATCTCGCGCTGCGCCATCGCCACGCGGGTCAGAGAGTCCATCATCAGCACCACGTGGGCGCCGCGGTCGCGGTAGGCCTCCGCGATGCGGGTCGCCGTGAACGCCGCCCGCATCCGGGCCATCGGCGGCTGGTCCGAGGTCGCGACGACGACCACGGAACGCGCGAGTCCCTCCGGGCCGAGGTCGTCCTCGATGAACTCGCGCACCTCGCGCCCGCGCTCGCCGACGAGGGCGATGACGCTCACCTCGGCTTCGGTGCCGCGGGCGATCATCGACAGCAGCGACGACTTGCCCACGCCGGAACCGGCGAACAGGCCCACGCGCTGCCCGCGGCCGACCGTGGTCATCGTGTCCAGCACCCGGACGCCGAGCGGCAGCGGCGCCTCGATGCGGTCGCGACCCATGATCGACGGGGTCGGGTGGTCGAGGGTGACGCGGGGACCGCGGACCGGGCCGAGCCCGTCGATGGGCTCGCCCAGGCCGTCGAGCACCCGCCCGAGCAGTCCGTCGCCGGTGGGCACCCGCATCCGGCCGCCGCGGGTGTGCGCGCGCGTGCCGACGGTCAGGCCCTCGGTCGCGGCAAGCGGCATGCACTGCAGTCCTTCGGGTCCCGTCGCGACGACCTCCGCCTGCACGTCTTCGCCGAGGACGACCACATCGCCCACCGCGCCGGGGACGCCCCGCACGGCGACGCTGAGTCCGCGCACCTGCGATACACGTCCGAGCCGCTGCGGCCGGGCGGCGTCCAGCACCGAACCCCAGGCGCTCACTCGGTGGCCTCCTCGAGGGCACGCCGGGCACGCTCGAGCGCCTGCGCGATCCGCGCGTCGACCATCCCGTCGGGCACCGTGGCCACCGCATCCCCGGGCTGGAGCGCGGGGTCCGCCACCAGCACGACGTCCGGCACCTCGGCACCGGCATCGGCGAGGGTGCGGAGATCCTGCGGGTGCAGGCGGATCTCGTGCATCGCGTCGATCTCGACGGCGGCCAGCGCCCGGTGCAGTGCCATGCGGGCGGAGTGCTCGGCGTCGCGCAGCTCGGCCGCGAGGATGTGCTCGGCCAGTTCGATCGCGGCCTCCTGCACCCGGGCGTCGGTCGCGACCTGCAGGCCGTGCATCCGATCGGTGAGTCCGCGGGCCGCCGCGTGCAGCGCCGCGTCCGCCTCGGCGACGGCGCGCGCGTGCTCCGCCTCGGCCCTGGCGCGTTCGATCCGCGCCCGCTCGGCCTCGGCCTGCGCCTGCGCGAGACCCGCCCGGTAGCCCTCGGCGTGTCCGTCGGCGTAGCCGCGCACCCGGGCGCGCTCCTCGTACTCCTCCTCCTGCGCGTGCGGGAGGAGGCGGGGGAAGACCGCGGGGGCGAAGGCGTCAGTAGACATACTCGTCCTCGTCGATGCGCTGCACCGTGATCTCGCCCGCAGCCTCCAGGGCACGGATGGTGCGGACGATCTCGGCGCGGGCCTCCTCCACCTGCGACATGCGGGTGGGGCCGAGGGCGCGCGTCTCCTCCTCGAGGTTCTCGCGGTTGCGCTCGGAGACGTTCCGGCGGATGACCTCGGTGATGGCCGAGCTCGCGCCCTTGAGGGCGAGGGCCAGCATCCGGATGTCGGTGCCGCGGAGCACCCGCTGGGCGTCGCGGTCGTCGAGCTTGACGATGTCGGCGAAGGTGAACATGCGCGAGCGGATGTCCTCCGCGAGATCGCTGTCGCGCGCCTCGATGCTCTCCAGCAGCGCCTTCTCGACGGTCGCGTCGGAGCGGTTGATGATCGCCACGAGCGGCCCGACCCCGCCGAGCGTGTCGGGCGACTTCCGCGAGGCGAAGATGCCGGTGCGCGCACGCAGCGCCTCGGCCACGATCGTGATGGCCTCCTGCGTCGCGGTGCCCATGGTCGCCAGCGCGTGGGCGACGTCGGTGCGCGTGTTCTCCGGCAGCGCGGCGAGCACCTGCGCGGCACGGTCGGAGGCGAGGTGCGCGAGCACCAGCGCCACGGTCTCCGGCAGTTCGCCGTCCAGCATGGTGGCGAGCTGGTCGGGCTCGGCGGCACCGAGGAAGTCGAACGAGTCGTTCGCGGACGAGCGGACCCGGTCGAGCACCGCAGCGGCGCGCTCGGACCCGAAGGATGCCTCGAGCAGGCCGACCGCGATGTCGCGGCCGCCGCGGGCCGGAGGGAGCCGGCCCTGCGCGAGCTTCTGGAAGCTGCCGAGTGCGCGGGCGGTGGTCTCCACATCCAGATCGTGCAGATGCATGATCTCGGCGGCGATGGCTTCGGCCTCGGGCTCGTTGAGATGCTTCATCACCTCGACGGCGTACACGCGGTCGAGGTTCATCAGCACGACGGCGGCGGTCTGCCGCCCGGTCAGGGTCGTGGTCATACCGGCTGCCTCTCGTCGAGGAGGCTGCGCAGCAGTTCCGCGGTGCGCTTGGGGTCGCTCCGTGCGATGTTCTCGATGTCGATGCGACGGCGCTGCAGGGTGAGCTGCGCGGGTTCCTCGGGCTCGGCCTCGAGCTCCAGGGCGACCTCGGGTGCGGGCTCGGGCGCCGGGAACTCGAGCGTCACGGGCGCCGTGGGCGCAGCATCCAGCTGCTGCGGGGCGGGTGCGCCCGCCGCGAGCGTCGACAGCGGCGGCGGCCGCTCGCCGAACAGCTCGTCGAACTCCGCGGCGGCGTCGCCACGACGGCGGAACCGCAGCACGAGGAAGGCGCCGACGCCGAGGGCGGCGAGGATCGCGACGACGATGACGATGGTGCGCACGAGCGCGGCGGTCCGCTCGGCGGCCTCGCTCTCCTTCGCCGCCTCGAGCGCCGCCTGGGCCGCAGCGGCGGTCGTGGTGCTGAAGGCGACCGCCTCCACGGTGACGACGTCGCCGCGGGCGGGATCGATGCCGGCAGCGGCGGCGACGAGGTCGCTGAGCTTCCGCGTGCCGACGGCGGCGGCGGCCTCTTCGTCGACCGCCACCGACACGGACTGCCGGGTGATGGAGCCGGCGGGGATCGCGCGGGATTCGATCGTCTTGTTCACGACGTTGTTGCGGGTCTCCTCGGTCGCCTCGAACGACGAGCCCTCGCCGCCGTCCGGGACCGCGATGTTGTCGGGGCCGAGCACGCCGGCGCTGCCGCGGCCGGAGCCGGTCTGCGTCTCGGTGCGGACCTGCTCGGATGCGGGCGGCGCGCCCTCGGCGGGGGTGTAGACCTCCTCGACGCGCTCGGTCATTGCGCGGTCGATCTCGGCCACGACGGTCACCGAGGCCTTGCCTGCGCCGACCACGGTGTCGAGCATCTGCTGCACACCGGACGCGACGCGGGCCTCGTACTCGCTCGCGACGTTGTCGGCGCCGGCGTCGCCGCCGACGGCGGAGAGCGTTGCGCCGGACTGGTCGACGACCGCGACGTTGGCGGGGTTCAGGCCGCTGACGGCGGCGGAGGTCAGGTGCACGATCGCCTCGACCTGCTTGGCGGAGAGGGTCGTGCCGTTGCGCGTCTCGATGAACACCGAGGCGGTGGGGTCGGCCTGCTCCTGGACGAACACGCTCTCCTCCGGGATCGCCAGCTGCACGGAGGCTGCGGTCACCCCGGACATCGACGAGATGGTGGAGGCGAGCTCACCCTCGATGGCGCGCTTGTAGGTGACCGACTGCTGGAACTCGGAGCTGGTGACGCCCATCTCGTCCAGGAGCGAGTAGCCGGCCGAGCTGTTGCCGGGCAGGCCGGAGGATGCGGCGGCGAGCCGCTGGTCGTAGACCTCGCTCTCCGGGACGAGGATCGTGGCGCCGCCCTCGGTCAGCTCGTAGGGCACCGACGAGGAGCGCAGCTGCTCGACGATCGCGCTCGCATCCGACGGGCTGAGGCCCGAGAAGAGCGGTGTCATCGTGGGGCGCGTGAGCCAGCTGGTGAGGGCGAACACGCCCATGGCGAGCACCGCGACCCCGATGATCGCGATCGTGCGCTGCGCGAGGGTGAACCCCGCGACCATCGCCTTGAGCCGTGCGAACAGCCCGGTGACCGCCTGGGGCATCAGGCCTGCATCCGCATGATCTCGTTGAACGCGTCGACGCCCTTGTTGCGGACGGCCGCGACGAGTTCGAGCGTCACGGCGGCGCGGCTCGACGCGATCATCGCGGTGTGGATGTCGTTGAGGTCACCCGTGACGGCGGCGACGTTCAGGGCGCTCGACTCCGACTGCATGGCGCGCAGGTCGTCGATCGCGCCGGTGAGGCGCGTGGCGAAGCCGCTGCCGTCGGTGGTTGCGGTGGTGCCCGTGGGGGTGGTGCCACCGGCTGCCAGGGCGCCGGTGACGGCGCCGATGCCGGATACGGTGTCCATCAGTTGCGTCCGATCTGCAGTGCGGCTTCGTAGCTGTTCCGGGCGCGGTCGACGACGGCGGCGCTGGCCTGGTACCCGCGCTGGGCGAGGATGAGCTGGCTCATCTGGTCTCCGAGATCGATGTCGGGGTAGCGGACGTAGCCCGCCTCGTCGGCGGCCGGATTGTCGGGTTCGTAGGCGAGGCGCCCCTCGGGGTCGCCGAGCGCGGTGCCGGCGACGTACACGCCGGGGGAGCGGTCGCTGTTCATGACCGCGATGTAGCGGGCGCGGAACGCCTCCTCGCCGGCAGGGACCGCCGTGTTGATGTTGGCGATGTTGTCGCTGATGGCGTCGAGCCACTTGCGGTGCACCGACAGCCCGGTGCCGGCGATGCCGATCGCGTCGAAGGTCATCAGTTCGTCCTCATCGCCGTGCGAAGGCCCGAGAACGAGCCGTTGATGGCCTGCGTCGCGAACTGGTACCGGAGCATGGTGTCGATGCTCGAGAGCGTCTCGGTGTCCAGGTTCACGTTGTTGCCGTCGGTGCGGGTGGGTTCGAGCGAGGTGCCCACCGTCGCCGTCACGCGTCCGCTGCCGGCCGCCACCGAGTCGGCGAGTGCGGCTTCGAACGCGACACGCTTGGCGTGGTAGTTCGGCGTGTTGACGTTCGCGATGTTGTCCGAGATGGCGCGCTGTCGCAGCGACAGCCCGTCCAGCGCGCTCGTCAGCGCGGAGATGGAGACAGAATCCAGCACGGCCGTTGCCCATCGTCGAAGGCGAAGTGGCCGATCCCTGGCCGTATGGTCGAGCGATCCCTGCTCAGAAAGGGACTATCGGTAGGGATGAGGTCACGGTTAGGTCACCCCGCGATATCGAGGAACGCCGGGCGGGGCTGGTCGCGCGGCACGCGTGCCAGTGC
>JAEZSU010000335.1 GCA_023421635.1 Actinomycetes bacterium
CCGACGGCATCCGTGCGCGGTGCGTCGTCGAGGCGGCCGGGTCGGCACGCGCCTTCGAGACCGCAGTGGCGCTCACGGCGCCCGGCGGCACCACCGTGACGGTCGGGCTGCCCGCCCCGGATGCTCGCGCGTCGATCTCGCCGCTGCTCCTCACCGCCGAGGCGCGCACCATCCGTGGCAGTTACCTCGGCTCCGCCGTGCCCGCCCGCGACATCCCCCGGTACATCGAGCTCTGGCGCGCGGGCCTGCTGCCGCTGGAACGCCTCGTCTCCGGGCACATCGGCCTCGACGAGCTGCCCGAAGCGATGGACCGCCTCGCGACGGGCGGCGAACTGCGCCAGCTCATCCGCTTCTGACCGTCACCACGAAAGGACGACCACCCATGACCCGCACCGCCATCGTCACCGGCGCCGCCCGCGGCAGCGGCGCCGCGACAGCCCGCCGACTCGCCGCCGACGGACACGCCGTCGCCGTGCTCGACCTCGACGAAGCCGCCTGCCGCGAGACCGTCGACGCGATCACCGCCGCCGGCGGCCGTGCGCTCGCGGTCGGCGCGGACGTCGCCGATGCCGAGGCGGTCGCGCAGAGCGTCGCCCGCGTCGCCGACGAACTCGGAGCGCCCACCGTCCTGGTCAACAACGCCGGCGTCCTCCGCGACAACCTGCTGTTCAAGATGACCGAGGCGGACTGGGACACCGTGCTCGGTGTGCACCTGCGCGGCGCGTTCCTCATGAGCCGCGCCGTGCAGGCGCATCAGGTCGAGCAGCGGTGGGGCCGTATCGTCAACCTGTCCAGCACCTCCGCGCTCGGCAATCGCGGCCAGGCCAACTACGCGGCCGCGAAGGCCGGGATGCAGGGGCTCACCAAGACGCTGGCGATCGAGCTCGGTCGCTACGGCGTCACCGCGAACGCCGTCGCGCCCGGCTTCATCGAGACCGACATGACACGCGCCACCGCGGAACGGGTCGGTGTCGGGTTCGACGACTTCCTCGCGGCGGCCGTCGCACAGATCCCGGTCGGCCGCGCCGGGCAGCCGGACGACGTCGCGGCAGCGGTGTCGTTCTTCTGCTCCGAGGGGGCCGGGTACGTCTCCGGGCAGGTGCTGTACGTCGCCGGCGGTCCCGTCGCATGAGCATCGCCGCCGCATCCCCGCTCGGGCTCGTCGACGCGGTCGGCCAGGAGGCGACCGGCGACTGGTTCACGATCGACCAGGCACGCATCCAGGCGTTCGCAGACGCCACCGAGGACCGGCAGTGGATCCATCTCGACGCGGAGCGTGCGGCCGCCGGTCCCTTCGGCGCCACGGTCGCGCACGGGTACCTCAC
Source organism: Actinomycetes bacterium (assembly GCA_023421635.1). GTDB lineage: Bacteria > Actinomycetota > Actinomycetes > Actinomycetales > Microbacteriaceae > Microbacterium. Next base: position 1,326 of record JAEZSU010000335.1, read on the forward strand.
GCTGTCGCTGCTCCCCCGCCTGACGCAGGGCCTCCTCGAGGTCGACGGCGTCGCGATGGCCGTGAACTACGGCCTCGACTCGGTGCGGTTCCTGCAGCCCGTGCGTGCGGGGTCGAGGGTGCGCGCGCACAGCGTGCTCGTCTCGGCGGAGCCGGCGAGCCGGGGCGTGCGCGTCGGGATGCGCACCACCGTCGAGATCGAGGGCGCCGACCGGCCCGCACTCGTCGCGGAGACGATCGCGCTGCTCTTCCCCGAGGGATGAACGACGCACCGGGCGCCCTCCGGCACGCGGAGGACGCCCGGTGCGTCGTCGCCGTCAGAGCCGCTCGAGCACCATCGCCATGCCCTGGCCGCCCCCGACGCACATGGTCTCCAACCCGTAGCGGCCACCGGTGGCGGACAGCCCGTTGAGGAGTGTGGCGGTGATCCGCGCGCCGGTCATCCCGAACGGATGCCCGACCGCGATCGCGCCGCCGTGCACGTTCAGGCGGTCCGGGTCGACGCCGAGCTCCCGCGCCGAGGGGATCACCTGCGCCGCGAACGCCTCGTTGATCTCCACGAGGTCCATGTCGTCGATCGTCAGCCCGGCGAGCTCGAGCGCGCGCCGGCTCGAGTCGACCGGGCCGAGCCCCATGATCTCCGGCGAGAGGCCGCTGACACCGGTCGAGACGATGCGGGCGAGCGGGGTGAGACCGAGCTCGTCCACGACCCGTCCGGAGACGATGACGAGCGCGGCCGCGCCGTCGTTCAGCGGGCAGCAGTTCCCCGCGGTGACGGTGCCGTCGGGGCGGAACACCGGCTCGAGGCCGCTGAGCGACGCCTCGGTGACCCCGGGCCGCGGGCCGTCGTCGGTCCGGACCACGGTGCCGTCCGGCAGCGTCACCGGCGTGATCTCCCGCGCCCAGAAGCCGTCGGCGATGGCGGCCTCCGCGCGCTGCTGGCTGCGAGCGGCGAACGCGTCCTGCTCCTCGCGGGAGACGCCGTGGATCTGCGCCACGTTCTCGGCGGTCTGCCCCATCGCGATGTACGGGTCGGGGAGCGCGCCGTCGGCCCGCGGGTCGGTCCAGACCGGGGTGCCCGCGTCGGTGCGCGCCGCGGTCCGCGCGATCGCGGCGTCGAACCGGGGGTTCTCGACTCGCACCCCTGGGAAGAAGTCGGCCGAGCCCTGCGCATAGTGCGTCACTGACTCGACGCCGGCCGAGACGAACACGTCGCCCTCGCCGGCCTTGATCGCGTGGAACGCCATCCGCGTGGTCTGCAGCGACGACGAGCAGTAGCGGTTGACGGTGGTGCCGGGCACGCCGTCGAGGCCGAGCAGCACCCCGACGATGCGGGCGATGTTCATGCCCTGCTCGCCGGCGGGCTGACCGCACCCCATCAGGATGTCGTCGATGCGGCCGGGGTCCAGCCCGGGGACGGTGTCGAGCGCCGCCTGCACCATCTGTGCGGCCAGGTCGTCGGGACGGATGCCGACCAGCGACCCCTTGCGGGCCCGGCCGATCGGGGAGCGGGCGGTGGCGACGATGTATGCCTCGGTCATCGCCGGCTCACACGAACGCGGCGATGCCGGTCGCGGCACGCCCCACGATCAGGCTGTTCATGTCGAACGTGCCCTCGAAGGTGAACACGGCCTCGGCGTCGGCGAAGTACCGGGCGACGCCGTGGTCGAGCTGGATGCCGTTGCCGCCCATGATCTCGCGGCAGAGCGCCACGGTCTCGCGCGTACGAGCCGAGACGAACGCCTTCGCCATCGCCGAGTGGTGGTCGAGCTGGATGCCCTCGTCCTGCATCTGCGACACCCGCATGCACAGCGCGATGCTCGCGGTGATGTTCGACAGCGCGTTGGCCAGTTTCTGCTGCACGAGCTGGAACGAGGCGATGGGCTTCCCGAACTGGATGCGGGTCTTCGCGTACGCGAGCGCCGCCTCGTAGGCGCCGACCGCCACACCCAGGCCCTGCCAGGCGACGTCGGCGCGGGTGAGGCGGAGCACGACCGCCACGTCGCGGAACGACGCGATCCGCTGCAGGCGGTCGCGCTCCGGGACGACGACGTCCTGCAGCACGATGTCCGCGTTCTCGACCGCGCGCAGCGACTGCTTCCGCTCGATCTTCGTGCCGGTGAACCCGGCCGCCGGGGTGCGGACGAGGAACCCCTTGACCTGGTCGTCGGCGACATCGCGTGCCCAGATCACCACGACGTCGGCGAAGGCGCCGTTGCCGATCCACCGTTTGGCGCCGTTGAGCACCCACTCGTCGCCGCGCCGCTCGGCGGTCGTCTCCAGGCCCTTGGCCGTGTCCGAGCCGTGCCCGGGCTCGGTGAGTCCGAAGGCCGCGAGCTTCTCGCCGCGGGCGAGCACCGGCATCCACTCCGCCTGCTGCTCGTCGGATCCGCCGACCGCGATGGAGGTCATCGCGAGGCCGCTGTGCACCCCGATGAAGGTGGCGGTGGAGGCGTCGGCCCGCGAGATCTCCATCGCGACCCAGCCGCGGAAGACGGCGCTGTTCTCGAACAGGCGCGTCTCGGGGAAGGCGTTGCCGAACAGCCCGAGCTCGGCGATCCGCGGGACGAGGTGCTTCGGGCTCTCCGCGCGCTCCCAGTGGTCGTCGGCGAAGGGCCGGACCTCGGTGTCGAGGAAGTGCCGGATGCGGGTGAGCGCCTGCTGCTCGGTCGGGGTGAGCAGGTGCTGGAACTCGTAGAAGTCCGCCGCCAGCAAGGGGGCGGCGTCCGGCGCGAGCACGTCGTGTTCGTCCATCGTGAACGTCATCGTTTCTCCGATCGTCGGTGATTCACGAGTGAGTATGCATCATCTGCGGGAATGTTGCACGACATTCTCGAAGATGTTGCATCTGCGTGGTTCGGCGCTAGAGTGCCGCCATGCCACTGCTCGCCCGGGACACGGATGCCATCACCACCGTCGGCATCGTCGCCGCCCCGTCCTGGCTGTCGGCCCGGCTCTGGGAACAGGAGCACCCGGACGCGGGGCGCGCCTTCGACGCCGCGCGCGAGACGTTCATCGCCGGACGCCGCATTGACATGGGCGCGCTCTCCGCCTCCCTCGGCGTCGATCGCACGTCGCTGTTCCGCTGGGTCGGCAACCGCGATGCGCTGCTCTCGGAGGTGCTGTGGTCGCTCGCCATGCCCACGCTGTCGCAG
>JAEZSU010000342.1 GCA_023421635.1 Actinomycetes bacterium
CAGCGGCATGGCGCTGCGCGCGGTGCTGGGCGAGGGCCCGGAGGGGCTCACCCTGCCCGAGGGCACCATCCGCCCCGACGACGTGGTGCTCGTCGGCGCCCGTGCGATCGACGAGGCCGAGGACGGCTACATCCAGGGCTACGGCATGCGCACCGTGACGGTGGCGGACCTCGCCGACCCTGATGCGCTCGCCGAGGCCGTGGCGGCCACCGGCGCCGACGCGGTGTACGTCCACCTCGACGTGGACGTCCTCGACCCGGGGCACATGCCGGGTGCGAAGACCGCCACCCCGTTCGGCGTCGAGACCCCCGTGCTCGTGGCCGCCGTGAAGCGTCTGCGCGAGCGGGTGCCGCTGGCGGGCGCCACGCTCGCCGAGTACGCGCCGTCCGCGTCGGGTCCCGACCCGGCCGACCTCGGCACGCTCCTTCGCCTGGTCGGAGCGCTGGCATGACCTCCCCCGCCGGGCGGATCGGCGCCGCGCTCCGGTACGCCGGGTTCCGCTACGGCTGCACCGTCGGCTGGGTGTGGGGCGGGCTGCTCAGCCGGGGCCGGATCGAACGGCGCGGGACGCTGTGGGTGTTCCGCGGCATGCCCTCGTGGGCGTATCCGCGCGGCGGCGTGTGCGTGGGCAACTGCTTCCTCACCGGTGACGGTCCGATCGACGACCGGCTCATCGCGCACGAGTCGGTGCACGCCGAGCAGTGGCGCCGCCACGGGTTCCTCATGCCGGTGCTGTACGCGCTCGCCGGCAGGGATCCGCTGCGCAACCGCTTCGAGATCGAGGCGGGGCTGGAGGACGGCAACTACCTGCCGCGTCGCTGAGCCGTCGCCGCTGGACGGTCCTCAGTGGACCGGCAGGCCGAACCGGGCCGGCGCGTGGATGCGGGACGGGTCGATGCCGCGCTCCTGCAGCAGGTGGTCGACGATCTCGGCCGTGCCGAGGAAGCCGCCCAGCAGCGTGACCGTGGTCTCGCAGGCGTCGTCGCAGAGCATCTCGTCGGCCCATGCGTTCACGGCGCGGGCGAGTGCCTGGCCGCTGCCGCACCCGCGGCCGGTGCCGGGGGCGCCGGTGCGCGCGTCGCGGCACAGCCAGGTCACGGTCATCCGCGGCGGGGCGTCGAGCGCGACCACGGCGGTGGCGTCGGGCACCTCCACGAACACCCGGCCGGTGGAGCACAGCGGCAGGGTGGCCAGCACGACTTCGAGCTCGGTGAGCGACGATTCGTCGGCCGTGACCAGGTGCTGGGCGCGGGCGTGCCTCGACGTGCGGCAGGCACTGGCGTTGTGCGGGGTGTTCTCGTGCATGACGCGTCCACTATACCCGCGAAGGGTAGGCATGCCTAACCTTTCTTCAGGACGACCGGTTCGTCAGGCGTCCGTGACGAGCACGCGCCGGAGGCCCGCCACCTCGTCGGCGCGAAGGCCCGCGCTGCGGAGGTACTCCCCTGCGGACCCGTAGCGGCGGTCCACATGATCGAGGAGGTCCGCCATGGCCGCCGCCGGCGACTGCGCGACCAGTTCCTCCACGTGCTGCGCGTGCGGGTGCGCGGCGCGCAGCCACGCGATGAGCCGCCGGTTGCGTTCGGCCGGGAGCTCGGCGGCGGTCCTCGCGTAGTCCGCGACGATCGCCTCCCGCTCGACGCCGGCGGCGGAGAGCACGAGCGCCACGGTCACCCCGGTGCGGTCTTTCCCCGCGGTGCAGTGCACGAGGACGGGAGCCTCCTCGAGGATGCCGCGCGCGACCTGCGCGATCCGTTCGGCGGATTCGCGGACGAGGTGCCGGTACAGCTCCACCAGGGTGATGTCGTTGACGAAGAAGGAGTCTGCGGAGCCGAGGAACAACGGCACGCGTTCGGGGATCGGGAGCCGGTCGTCCAGGCTGCTCGGTTCGCGGGCGACCTCCTCGCCGTCGCGCAGGTCGATGATCCGCCGCAGCCCGAGCGCCGCGAGCGCGTCGCGCCCCGCGCCGTCCAGGCGGTGGAGCGTGCCGGATCGCAGCAGCACCCCGCGCCGGGTCACCCCTCCCGCAGCCGGCAGCCCGCCGACGTCGCGCAGGTTGACGGCGCCGGGGATGCGGAGCGTCTCGGTCACACGCCCTCGCCCCGCGGCGGCACCGGGTAGCGCCCGGCGATCGCGACCCGGTTGAAGGCGTTGATCGACACCAGGACCCAGCTCAGCGCCACGTACTCCTCCTCCGAGAGGATGCCGCCGACGTGGTCGTACACCGCGTCCGGCACACCGTCCTCGTGGATGAACGTGAACGCCTCGGTGAGTTCGAGCGCGGCCCGCTCCCGCTCGGTGAACACGCCGGAGTCCCGCCAGGTGGTCAACTGCGCGATGACGTCGGCGTCGAGCCCGGCGGCGAGCGCCTTGTCCACGTGCACGCGCACGCAGTACGCGCACCCGTTCAGCTGCGAGGCGTGCAGCTGCACGAGCTCACGCAGCCGCGGGTCGACCCCCGCCTCCGCGGCGAGGGAACCCGCGGCGGTGGCGAGCGCGCTCAGCGCCTTGTACGCGCTCGGCGCGGATCGGGACAGGTGGACGCGCTGCTCCTCGCTCATCACGTCAGACTACCCAGCGCCCGGCGGCACCGGCCGGAGCCGTAGCATGCTGCCGTGACCAGTGACACGCTCGACGAGTTCTCGTTCCTGCCCGAACAGGCGACCGAGCTCGGCCTCACCGATCCCCTGCCCGCCGTCCGCCGTCTCGCCATGACGCTGCCGGACGGACGGACGCTGTCGGCACTGCGCTACGGCGACGCCCCGCCGCAGGTGACCCTGCTGCACGGCGCGGGACTGAACGCGCACACGTGGGACACGACGGTGCTCGCCCTGGGCCTGCCTGCGCTCGCGCTGGATCTTCCGGGGCACGGCGACTCCTCGTGGCGGACGGACGCCGACTACACCGCACGCACGCTCGCCCCAGACGTCGTCCGCGCGCTCGAAGCCTGGACCGACGGCCCGCAGGTGCTCGTCGGCCACTCGCTGGGCGGGCTCACCGCCGCGGCGGTGGCCGCCGCCGCCCCCGACCGGGTGCGCGACCTCGTCATCGTCGACATCACCCCCGGGGTGGATCCGGATGCCGGCCCGAGCCAGGTGCGCGCGTTCTTCGCGGGGCCGACGGACTGGGCGGACCGCGACGAGCTCGTCGAGCGTGCGCTGTCCTTCGGTCTCGGCGGCAGCCGCCGCGCGGCCGAGCGGGGCGTCTTCCTCAACTCGCGCGTGCGGCCGGACGGGAGGGTCGAGTGGAAGCACCACTTCGCGCACCTCGCCGCCGCGGCGGCGAACGCCGGGACGGCGGCACCGGCCGGCGCCGTGGGCGGCGTGCTCTCCGCCACCGGCTGGGAGGACCTCGCGGCGGTCACCGCGCCGATCACCCTCATCCGCGGCGACCGCGGGTACGTCACCGAGGCGGATGCGGCGGCCTTCGCGGACCGCCTCCCCGCCGCACAGGTCGTCGAGGTCCCCGCGCACCACAACGTGCACGAGGAGCTCCCCGCCCGCCTCGCCGCGCTCATCCGCGCGACTGCCGCCGGCTGAGGCGCGTCGTCATGTGACCACGCCGTGACCCTTCCGTGATCCCGGCCGTCCTAGGCTGGTGTACCGCACCGCAGCAACCCTGGAATCATCTGCCCGACCCGGGCGAAAGGAACGCGCATGCTCCGCCGCTCACTCCTGGCCGCCACAGCGCTCGTGGCCGCCGCGACCCTTACGCTCACCGCATGCTCCGGGAGCGGCGACGCCGCCGGAACCGGGCCGGCCGACCCCGACGCCTCGGTCGCCGTGCGACTCGCGCTGGCACCCAACGACCTCGACGTCCGCATCACCTCGGGCGCCCCGCTCGACCAGATCCTCGTGGACAACGTCTACCAGGGGCTGGTCGCGCGCACCCCCGACCAGGAGATCGTCCCGTCCCTCGCCTCCGACTGGACCGTCTCGGACGACGCGCTGACCTACACCTTCGAGGTGCGCGAGGGCGTCACGTTCCACGACGGGCAGGAACTCACGCCCCAGGACGTCGTGTGGTCGCTCACCCAGCACCGCGACAACGCCGACTGGAACCGCGCGTCCGCCCTCGCCGGCGTGCAGTCGATCACCGCGGACGGCCAGGAGGTGACGCTCGCCCTCGCCCAGCCGGACTCGGCGCTCCTGTGGGAGCTCACCGGCCGTCCCGGCATCATCCTCAAGGAGGGCGACACGGTCGACTACAAGACCCAGGCGAACGGCACCGGGCCGTTCACCCTCGCGAACTGGAACCAGGGCGACAGCGTGACCCTCGCCCGGTACGACGGCTACTGGGGCGAGCCCGCCGCATCCGCCGAGGTCGTCTTCCTGATCATCCCGGACACCCAGACCGCGCTGAACGCCGCCCTCGCGGGCGAGCTCGACGTCGTCACCGGGTTCGACGCGACCATGCAGGACCAGATCGAGGCCGGCGGCGACTTCGCCGTGCAGATCGGCGCGTCCACCGACAAGGGCACCCTGGCGTTCAACCAGACCGAGGGCCCCCTCGCCGACCAGCGCGTCCGCCAGGCGATCCGCCAGGCGATCGACCACGACGCGTTCGTCGAGGCCGCCGGCGCGGGCGAGACCCTCTACGGCCCCATCCCGTCGCTCGACCCCGGGTACGAGGACCTCTCCGACGTCGCCCCGTACGACCCGGACGCCGCGAAGCAGCTGCTCGCGGACGCGGGGGTCGAGGACCTCGAGCTCACCCTCACCATCGGCAACTGGTACTCCAGCAGCATCCCGCAGCTGCTCGTGTCCGACCTCGACGAGGTGGGCATCAGCCTCAAGGTGAAGTCCGTCGACTTCCCCACCTGGCTCAACGACGTCTACACGAACAAGGACTACGAGCTCAGCTTCGTGCTCCACACCGAGGCGCGCGACTTCGAGAACTGGGTCGACCCGGACTACTACTTCACCTACGACAACCCCGAGGTGCAGGCGCTGTACGCGAAGGCCCTCGCGGCGACGGATGAGGCCGAGGCGGCCGACTTCCTCGCCCAGGCGGCGCGCATCGTGTCCGAGGACGCGGCCGCCGACTGGATCATCAACGGCGCATCGGTCGTCGCCGTCGCGACCGACGTCACGGGGATGCCGAACGTCAACGTGAACGAGCGCCTGGACGTCTCGAAGCTCAGCAAGAGCAACGGGTGATCCGCTACGCACTGGCACGACTGGGCCTGCTCGTCCTGGGCCTGGTCGTCGCCAGTGCGTTGATCTTCCTCACCCTCCGCCTCCTCCCGGGCGACGTGGCGCAGCTCATCGCCGGCACCTCGGCCACCCCGGAGCAGGTCGCGGCGATCAGCGCACGACTCGGGTTGGACGCGCCATGGCCGGTGCAGTACCTGGACTGGATCGGCGGCGTGCTCCGGGGCGACCTCGGCCGCTCACTGGTGACCGGCACCCCCGTCGCGGACGAACTCGCGCAGAAAGCCCGCGTGACGATGCCCCTCGGCGCACTCTCGCTCCTCATCGCGCTGCTGATCAGCATCCCCTTCGGCGTGCTCGCCGCCATGCGGCGCACCCGCCCCTCGGGGACCGGGCTCGCGATCGGCGCGCAGGCGCTGGCGGCGGTGCCGGTCGTGTGGGCGGGCATGATGCTCGTCGTCGTGTTCGCGGTCTGGCTCGGCTGGCTCCCGGCGCAGGGATTCCCGCGCTCGGGCTGGGACCGGCCCGACCAGGCCATCCGGGCGCTCGTGCTGCCGGCGGTCACCATCGGCATCGTCGAAGGCGCCATGCTCATGCGCTTCGTCCGCAGCGCCACCCTGCAGGCGGTGGGCCAGGACTACGTCCGCACCGCCGCGGCGAAGGGGCTCACCCGCACCCAGGCGCTGCTGCGTCACGGCCTGCCGAACGTGGGCCTGTCCATCATCACGGTCCTCGGCCTGCAGGTGGCCGGCATCGTCGTGGGGGCCGTCGTCATCGAGCAGCTGTTCGCCCTCCCCGGGATCGGCCGGATGCTCGTCGCCGACGTGGCGGCGAGGGACCTGCCGAAGGTGCAGGGCGAACTCCTCGCCCTCACCGCGTTCGTGCTCGTGATCGGTTTCGTCGTCGACCTCGTGCACCGGGCGCTGGACCCACGGCAGCGGGAGGCGGCATGAGCGGCGGACGGAAGACGCGCGCGGGCTGGGCCCGGCGGCTGTGGGCGCTGCCGACGGGCAGGTTCGGCATCATCGTGGTGGCCGTCATCCTGGCGGCGGCGGCGGTGTCGCTCGTGTGGACGCCGTTCGACCCCCAGCGCACCGACGTCCCGGACGATGGGCGGCGCCGGGCTGGCCGCACGTGCTCGGCACCGACGCCACCGGCCGCGACATCGCGAGCCTCATGCTCGCCGGCGCCCGCACCACCGTGCTCGTGGCCGTGGGCGCGGGGGTCGTGGCGACCCTCATCGGGCTCGCGCTCGCCTCGCTGGGCGCCCTGACCACACGGATCGTCCGCGAATCGGTCGCGGTGCTCGTCGACATCCTCATCGCCTTCCCGGTGCTGCTGATCGCCATGATGATCGCCGCGGTGTGGGGCGGCTCCCTCTGGGTGGTGGTGTGGGCGGTCGGCATCGGCTTCGGTGTGAACATCGCCCGCGTGACCCGGCCGGAGCTGCGTCGCGTGCTGCACAGCGAGTACGTGCTCGCGGGCAGGGCAGCGGGCCTCACCACGGGACAGAACCTCGTCCGCCACCTGCTCCCGAACGTCGCGCCCGTGTTCATCGTCCAGCTCTCCTGGGGCATGGCAGTGGCCGTGCTCGCCGAGGCGGGACTGTCGTATCTCGGGTTCGGCGCACCGGTGACCCAGCCCTCGTGGGGGGTGCTCCTGGCGCAGCTGCAGCAGTACCTCACCGCGCAGCCGCTGTCGGTCGTCTGGCCGGGGCTCGCCATCGCCCTCACCGTGCTCGGGCTGAACCTGCTCGGCGACGGGCTGCGCGACGCCACCGACCCCACCCTCTCGCGGGCGCGCAGCGCCGCCCGCATCCACGTCCCCGAGGTGGTCGCATGAGCCTGCAGGTGCGTGAACTCGTGGTGGAGATCGACGGGCGACGGGTCGTCGACGGGCTCTCCTTCGATGTGCCGGACGGCGCACGCCTCGGCCTCATCGGCGAGTCCGGCTCCGGCAAGTCGCTGACCGCGCTCGCCATCCTCGGGCTCCTGCCCGACGGGGCGCGGGCGACGGGGAGCGTCCGCTGGGACGGCCGCGAGATCCTCGGGCTGCCCGAACGTGAACTCGCGGCGCTCCGCGGCGATCAGCTCGGGATCGTGTTCCAGGAGCCGCAGACCTCGCTCAACCCGATCCGGACGGTGGGCAGGCAGATCGCGGAGTCCGTCCGCATCCACCACCGGGTCGACCGTGCCGCCGCGCGCCGCCGGGCGTTCGAGGAGGCGGCCAGGGTGCAGCTGCCCGACCCGGGCGAGCTCGTCCGCCGCTACCCCCACCAGCTCTCCGGCGGGCAGCGGCAGCGCGTCGCGATCGCGATGGCACTGGCCGCGGGGCCGCGCCTGCTCATCCCGGACGAGCCGACGACCGCGCTCGACGTCACCATCCAGGCGGAGATCCTCGAGCTGCTCTCCGGGCTCGTCGCCGGTGCGGGCATGTCGCTCGTGTTCATCACGCACGACCTCGCGGTGCTCTCGCAGATCGCGACGCACGGGATCGTGCTCGAGCATGGACGGATCGTGGAGGACGCACCGGTCTCGACGCTGCTCTCCTCCCCCGCATCCGAGGTGACCCGGGGCCTGCTCCGCGACGCGACCGCGACCCTGTGGCGGCCAGAGGGGAGGCGCCGATGAGCGTGCTGCTGCGCGCGCGCGGGCTCACCCGCCGCTACCCCGTCCCTCGGCGGACCGTGTTCGGTCCGCGGACGTGGACGACCGCACTGGACGACGTCGACCTCGACGTGGACGAGGGCACGGCGCTCGGCGTCATCGGCGAGTCCGGCAGCGGCAAGTCCACCCTGGTGCGGCTGCTGCTGGCCCTGGACGTGCCCACCGCCGGCACCGTCTCGTTCGACGGCGCCGCGGTCGACGCGCGTGCGTCGGCGCGCTCGCTCCACTGGCTGCGACGGCAGACCGGCATCGTGTTCCAGGACCCGTACGCCTCGCTCGACCCCCGGATGTCGGTCGGGCGCATCGTGGGCGAGCCGCTCTGGGCGCTGGACGTGCCGGGCGACCGCCGTGCGCGGGTGCGCGAGGTGCTGCGTCAAGTCGGCCTGGAGGGCTCCGCCGCCGACCGGTACCCGCATGAGTTCTCCGGCGGGCAGCGCCAGCGCATCGCACTGGCGAGGGCCATCGTGCACCGGCCGCGGCTCCTCGTGGGCGACGAACCGCTCTCCGCACTGGATGTGACGGTGCGCGCGCAGATCCTCGAGCTGCTGGCGGGACTGCGCGAGCAGGGCGCGCTCACCCTCGTCATGGTCTCGCACGACATCGGCGTGGTGCAGAACCTCTGCGACGACGTGCTCGTCATGAAGGACGGCGCGGTGGTCGAGGAGGGCCCCACCGAGAAGGTGCTCCTGCAGCCGCAGGCCGCCTACACCAGGCGGCTCCTCGCCTCGATCCCCACGATCGACCCGAACGCCACCTCTGCCTGAGACCGGGCACGGTCAGGAGCGATCGCGCCCGAAGAGGCGGCGCTTGCGCGGCGGGGTGAGGGACTTCTGCAGGTACACGGTCCCCAGCCACCGGCCGAATTTGAAGCCGACCCTGCCCATCCGGCCGACTTCGGTGAAGCCGAGGCGTTCGTGGAGCGCGATCGACGCGTCGGCGCCCTTGTCGCTGATGACGGCGACGATCTCGCGGATGCCGCGCTCCTCGCAGGCCGCGATCAGGGCCTCCAGCAGCGCCCGGCCGAGGCCCTTCCCGGATGCCGCCTGGCCGAGGTAGATCGAGTCCTCGACCGTGTAGCGGTAGGCGGACTTCCCCGCCCAGGGCTGCACGAGGGCGTAGCCGAGGATCTGACCGGTCGAGGACTGCGCCACCAGGAAGGGCAGGTCGAGCTTCGCGAGATGGTCGAACTTCTCCCGCCACTGCCGCAGCGTCCACTTCTTCTCGTCGAAGGTCACGACCGAGTTGGTGACGTAGTGGTTGTAGATCTCGCGGATGTCGGGGATGTCGCCGATCCGGGCCGGGCGGATCTCGTACGAGAACGTCGGCTCGACCACGGGCGGGCGCAGATGCCGCGGCAGCCGCCGCCGCTTCTCGTATTCCTCCTCGAGCATGGCGATCAGCCTACGGCGTGACACGCCAGTCCACGGGGTCCGCGCCCTGTTCGGCCAGCAACGCGTTGACGCGCGAGAACGGCCGCGACCCGAAGAACCCGCGCCGCGCGGACAGCGGCGAGGGATGCGCGGAGGCGACGACGGGGGTGTCGCCGAGCATCGGCCGCAGCCCTTCCGCATCCTTCCCCCACAGGACGGTGACGAGCGGTCCGCCCCGGTCGACGAGCGCGTGGATCGCGTGCGCGGTCACCCGCTCCCAGCCCCAGCCCCGGTGGGATGCCGGTGCTCCCGGCGCGACGGTGAGCACGCGGTTCAGCAGCATGACGCCCTGGTCGCTCCAGGCGGAGAGGTCGCCGTGCGGGGCGGGCGGGATGCCGAGGTCGTCCTCGAGCTCCCGGTAGATGTTCACGAGGCTCCGCGGCAGCGGGCGCACGTGCGCGTCGACGGCGAACGACAGCCCGATGGCGTGCCCGGGCGTGGGATACGGGTCCTGCCCGACGATGAGCACCCGCACGCCCTGGAGCGGACGTCGGAACGCGCGGAGCACCCGGTCGCCCTCGGGCAGGTAGCCACGGCCCGCTGCGGTCTCGGCGCGGAGCCGCTCGCCGAGTGCGGCGATGTCGCCGGCGACCGGTTCGAGCGCGGTCGCCCACCCGGCGTCGACGAGTCCGGCGTCGGCGAGTTCGGGCAGGGTCATCGCCATCGTGTCAGGCGGATGCGGCGAGTCCGCCGTCCCCCTCGATCCCGGAGCCCTGCCACGACCAGGGGAAATCGATCCACAGGTCGGTGGCCTTCCACGAGTAGTCGGGCTGGATGATCGTGGTCGGCTTGGTGTAGAT
>JAEZSU010000027.1 GCA_023421635.1 Actinomycetes bacterium
CGCGGCGGGCTGGCACGGCACGAGGCTCCCCGCCGCCGTGCGGCAGGGGCAGCTCATCCGGGCCCGCGGCGGCTGCTACCTCGCGCCCGACACGGCGGCGGACGTCGTCACCGCGGTGCGCGTCGGCGGCCGCTTGGCGTGCGTCTCCGCCTTGGCAGCCCGCGGGGTGTTCGTCCGTGGGGCGGCGTGCCCGCACATCCACCTCCCGCGCTCGCAGTCGCGGCTGCGCCCCGTCACCGCACCGGTGCGGCTCCACTGGCGCGGCCTCGTGCGCGAACCGCATCCGGCGGCCGCGTCCGTCGAGCCCTTCGACGCGGTGATCCAAGCGATCGAGTGCCAGGGGCCCAGGGACGCGGTCGCCACGGTCGACTCGGCGCTCAACCTCGGGCTGATCCGCGAGGACGAGCTGGACGAAGTGTTCGCCCACGTCGGGCAGCGCAAGCGCGGCATCCGCGCGCTCGTGGACGGCCGCGCCGAGGCCGGCACCGAGACGCTCGTGCGGCTCATGCTCCGAGGGCTCGGCGTCGACGTGCGGCTCCAGGTCGTCATCGACGGTGTCGGGCGCGTGGACCTGCTCGTGAACGGCTGGCTCGTCGTCGAGTGCGACAGCCGCGAGTTCCACTCGTCCTGGGACGCGCAGCGCGCGGACCGTCGGCGGGATCAACGCCTCGCCGCGGCGGGCTATGCGGTGTACCGCCCGATCGCCGAGGACATCCTCTTCCACCCCGACGCGGTGCTCGCCGCGCTGAAGGGGTTGCTCGCCGTGGGCCGTCGGAATTCAGGCTGGAGCGGCCGACGCCGCACCCAGAGCCCGACCACTGCCCGCTGAGCCTGAATTCCGACGCACCCCGGTCGGCGCGGCCGCCGGTCGGCGCGATCCGGGGGCAGCCAGGCGCAACGGACTGCGCGCGGCGGCTGGCGGCCTCGGTAGGCTGACGCCGTGAGCGACGCGCCCGAGACCCTGCCGACCCGAAGCCGACTCGTCCACGACGCGATCCGCGCCGCCGGCATCACCGGCGACATCGTGGTGCTGCCGGATGCGGCGGCCACCGCCGCGCAGGCCGCCGCCGCGCTGGGCGTCGAGGTCGGTGCGATCGCGAACAGCCTCGTGTTCGACTGCGACGGCGCCCCGCTGCTGGTGATGACCAGCGGCGCGCACCGGGTCGACACGGCCGCGCTGGCCGCGCGCCTGGGCCGTGGCCGGATCAGCCGCGCCTCCGCCGAGACGGTCAGGGAGGCGACCGGCCAGGTCATCGGCGGCGTCGCCCCGACCGGACATCCGGCGCCGCTGGAGACCGTCGTCGACGAGGCGCTGGCCGCGTACCCGGAACTGTGGGCCGCAGGCGGCACGCCGCACACCGTGTTCCCGCTCACCTTCGACCAGCTGGTGTCGCTGACCGGCGGCACCGTGCACAAGGTCGACTGAGCTCAGTCGGCGACCGGGGGCGGGGCGACCGGCAGGTACGCCCAGGCGGCGATGCCGCTACCGAGCCGCACCCGCTGGCGCAGGTATGCCGGGGCGGCGTACTCGTCGGCCGCGTCGAGCTCGTCCGCGGTGACCGCGAGCACCTCGCCCATGACCTTGTCCAGCGCGTTGCCCGTCTGCCGCGCGACGGGATGCTCCCTGATGCCGGTCAGCGCCACCACCTGCGGCAGGTCGATGTCGGCGTAGGCGAGGCGGTAGCCCGGGAGCGTGTCGTTCGTCCGCTCCAGGGTGCGGCCGAAGGTGTCGAGCTGCAGATCCCGGCGCAGCAGCATCCCGTACACGAACAGCGGCTGGGTGGGATGCTGCGCCATGGCGACACAGTAGTCGCGATCAGCGCCCGAACAGCAGGTGCGCCACGGTGAAGATCGCGAGGCCCGCGAGTGAACCGACGACGGTGCCGTTGAGGCGGATGTACTGCAGGTCGCGGCCGACCATCAGCTCGATCTTCTGCGAGGTCTCCTCCGGATCCCACCGCTCGACGGTGTCGGTGATGACCGAGGCGATGTCGTGCCGGTAGCGGTCGACGAGGAAGACGGCCGCGTCGGTGACCCAGGTGTCCATCCGGCGCCGGAGGACCGCGTCGGTGCCGAGTCGTTCGCCGACCTGCACGAGCGCCTCGGCGCCGCGCCGCCGGAGCGGGCTCGTCGGGTCCTCGAGGGCCCGGACGAGCCCGGTCTTTGCGGTGTTCCAGGCCTCGGCGGCGAGTTCGCGGACGCGGGGCGAGTCGAACACGTGCTCCTTGGCATCCTCGAACCGGCCGATCGTCGCCTGATCGTGCTGCAGACTCGCGGAGAGCCGCTCGAGGTAGCCGTCGAGGGCTTTCCGGGCGGGATGCTGCGGATCCTGGCGCACCGCGTCGACGAACTTCACCGCCTCGTGGTACGCGGCCTCGTCGATGAGCCCGCTGACCATCGAGGGCACCCAGGAGGGGAGCCGCCCGGAGACGAGGCCGCTGAAGGAGGAACGGTTCACCGAGAGCCAGGCGGAGAGGCTGTCTGCGGCGAGGTCGACCGCCTGGTGGTGCGCGCCGGCGCCGACGAGCCGCTCCAGCCATGCGCCGAGCGGCGGCCCCCACTCGGGCACGATGAGGTGCTCCCGGGCGAGGTCGGCGAGCAGGTCCTGCACCTCGTCGTCGCTGAGCGCCCGGAGCACCCCGCTCGCCATGGCAGCGCCCTCGGACGCGACGCGTTCGGCGTGCTCGGGCGAGCGCAGCCACTCGCCGAGCCGGCCGGCGATCTCGGTACTGGCGAGCTTCGTGCGGACGACCTCCGCGGAGAGGAAGTTCGTCTCCACGAACTCACCGAGCGTGCGGCCGATCTCGTCCTTCCGCTGCGGGATGATCGCGGTGTGGGGGATCGGCAGCCCCATGGGGCGGCGGAAGAGCGCCGTGACCGCGAACCAGTCCGCGAGTGCGCCGACCATGCCGCCCTCGGCGGCGGCGCGCACGTACGCCAGCCACGGCACGCGCTCCTGGAACGCGAAGGCGAAGGTGAAGACCACGGCGAGGGCCAGCAGCGCGCCGAGCGCGATGCCCTTCATGATGCGAAGGCCCCGCAGTCGTTCCAGGTCCGCGTCGGAGAGCAGGGCCGGCTGGATGCGGGACATGGCCTCATCCTGCCACGGTGCGGCAGCGTACGCTGGGGCCGTGATCGACGACATCAAGAAGCGTTCGCTGCATCGCGCGCGGATCCTCGAGGGGCAGCTGCGCGGCCTCACGAAGATGATCGAGTCCGAGGACTACTGCATGGACATCATCACGCAGTCCCGGGCGATCCAGCGTTCACTCGAGTCGCTCAACCGGCTGCTGCTGGAGAACCACCTGCGCACCCATGTCACCGACATGTTCGAGCACGGCGGCGAGGACCGCGAGCAGGCCGTGGGGGAGTTGCTGAAGGCGTTCGACTTCGACGGGAAGTGACGGTGCGCCCGGTCAGGCTGCGGATTCCTCGCGCTGGCTGGTCCAGCCCCGGTTGAAGCTCCGGTCGCCACGGATGCGGGCGGCGAACGGCTCCAGCCGCGCCATGGTCTCCTCGTCGAGGCGGGTGCCGACCGCCGGCAGCCATTCGTCGACGTGCGCGGCGAACCGGGACCCGGGGATCGGCGAGACGGCGATGTCGAATGCTGCCGCACGCGTGTGCAGCCACGCGAGTGCCAGCTGGGCGCCGGTGCGGCCGGTGTCTGCGGCGACCCTGAGGAACTCGGCCCGCAGCTCGGCGTTCCCGCCGAGATTCTCGGGGTGGAAGCGGGGGAATCGGAGGCGCCCGTCACCCTCGCCGATGTCGGCGGGGGAGAACCCGTCGGTCAGCCAGGCGCGGCTGAGCGGCGAGTACGGCACGAACCCGACGCCGAGTTCGGCCGCGGTGGGGACGACGGATGCCTCGACGTCACGGCTCACGACGCTCCACTCCGTCTGCACCGCGGCGATCGGATGCACGGCGTGCGCGCGGCGGAGCTCGGCGGCCGTCGCCTCGGAGAGGCCGAGGTGGCGCACCTTCCCGGCCTGAACGAGCTCGGCCATCGCCCCGACGGTCTCCTCGATGGGGACGTCCGGGTCGACCCGGTGCTGGTAATACAGGTCGACATGGTCGGTGCCGAGGCGCCCGAGGCTGAGATCGATCTGCTCGCGCACGTACTCCGGTCGTCCGCAGATCGTGCGGGCGCCGATGGGCCCGCCGGCGATGCCGAATTTCGTGGCGAGCACGATGTCGTCCCTGCGGTGCGCGATGAACCGGGAGATGATGCGCTCGCTCCGCCCGTCGCCGTAGATGTTGGCGGTGTCGACGAAGGTGATGCCGGCATCCACCGCGTGGGTCAGGGTCGTCAGCGCGGTGTCGTCGTCGACCGGCCCGTACACGTCGGACAGGCTCATGCCGCCGTAGCCGAGGGCGCTGACGCGCAGCCCGTCGCCGAGGGCGACCATGGGAAGGGTGCTCACGGCTGTGATGCTCCTGTCGTGTCGATCGGTCCGAGCCAGGCGCTCGCCGCCGTGGCGTGCGCGGACTCCGGGTCGGAGGGGTGGAAGAGGCCCGCGAGCACGTCCCGGTAGAGCCGGCCGAGCTCCGCGCCGGCGAAGTAGGACGAGCCGCCTGCGACGAGCACGGCCTGGTCGACGACGTGCTTCGCGGTCGTCACCGCGCGGTGCTTGAGCCCGGAGAGCAGCGAGAACCAGCGTGCGCCGTGGTCGGTCCGCGTGTCCACGTCGGCCGCCAGCGACGCGAGCTGGGGGCCGAGCGCGTCGTAGGCGAGGGCCATGTCGGCGATCCGCCACCGGATGTCCGGGTCCTGGCTGTACGCGAGCCCGGTCTTCTTGGAGCGGCGCCGCTGCGCGGTCTCCACCGCGACATCGAGCGCCCGGCGCGCGATGCCGGTGTACACGGAGGCGAGCAGGATCTCGAAGACGCTGAAGATGCCGAACACGATCGGGTCCGGGTTGGGGCCTGGCGCGACTCGCCGCACCACCCGGTCGGCGGGGGCGACCGCGCCGTCCAGCCGGGTCGTCCGCGACTGGGTCGCGCGCATGCCGACGGTGTCCCAGTCATCGACGGTGGTGACGGCATCCGTCCGCGGCACGAAGGCATAGACGAGCGCCGGCGCGTCGGGCGAAGTGGTGTCCAGGCCGTGCAGGCCCAGCTGGGTCCACGCGGGCGCGAGCGAGGTGAAGATCTTCGTGCCGGTGAAGGCGTAACCGCCGTCCGGCTGCGGCACGGCCTGCGTGTCGCTGCCGAACAGGACGAGGTCGTTCCCGGCCTCGCTGATGCCGAACGCGAACAGCTCGCCCGCCGCGGCGCCGGTCTGGACGAAGGCGAGGTCGTCGATGCCGCGGTCGCGCAGCACCTTCGCGACGCCCGTCCACACCAGGTGCATGTTCACGGCGAGCGCGGTCGCGGGCGCCGCGGTGGCCAGTCGCTGTTGCAGGAGCGACACCTCCGCGAGCGAGAGCCCGGCGCCGCCCCGGTCCGCCGGGACGAGTACCGAGAGATACCCGGCGTCGCGGAGCTCGGCCAGATCCTCCTCGGGGAAGCGGTTCTCGGCGTCGTAGCCGGCGGCGCGGGCCCGGATGCGGTCGAGCAGGTCGTCGGGCAGGTACGCGGCCGCGTCGAACGTCATCGGAGCACCTCCCGCAGCATCCGCACGGTCTCCTCCGGTCGGTCCCGGTGCGGCGAGTGCCCCGCATCCGCCACCACGGAGGTCGTCACGGCGGGGTTCGCCTGCCGGACCGCGTCGTCGATCTTGCCGGCGTAGATGCTGTAGACCGCGGGGTCGGAGGCGATCACGTGGGTCGGGACCGCCAGTCGTGCGACCGCGTCGAGCACGTCCCACCCGGGGTTCTGCAGGCTCGTCTGCTCGACCGCCCAGGCCGACGCCTGCTGCGCGGACAGGGCCTTCAACTCGATGTCCTGCGGATGCCAGCCGGGGTGCGCGCGGCGCACCGCCTCGATCGAGGTGTCGGCGAACGCCTCCGCCTGGCTGCGCCGCACGACCTCCCGGTCGCTGTCGAGCAGGCGCAGGGCCGGGTCGACGAGCACGAGCCGTCGCGTCCAGGCGGCGTCGTCGGCGGATGCCTTCACCGTGGCGGCGCCGCCGAGGGAATGGCCGATGACGAGGGCCCAGGCGCCGGCAGGGGCACGGACGGCGGCGACGTCCGCGGCGTAGGCGTCGATCGTGTAGTCCAACGTGCGCGGCGCCGTGCCGTGCCCGCGCAGGTCGACGGCGACCGCGTGCCAGCCGTCCTCAGCCAGCGCGGTGCCGTAGCGCCACATCAGTGCGCCGTTCGAACCGAGCCCGTGGACCAGGAGCGCGTGACGGGTGGCGTCGGGGGATCCCCAGGCGAGCGTGGGCAGGGAGACGGTGGTGGCCATGCGCCATAGCCTACGAGCGCGGCGCAGGCGGACGGCAGCCGCCCGCGGGTCAGGTGATGATCGGGGTCGGCTCGGTGTCGGGGATGGGACTCGGGTCCCGGTGCCGCAGGTCGGGGAAGCCGCGGACGAACACCACGGCCACCGCAAGGCCGACGGCGGCGAACAGTGCCGCAGCGACGTACGCTCCCTGCGGGCCGACGCCGTCGATGAGGAACCCGGCGACCGCCGACCCGGCGGCCGAGCCGATCAGCTGCCCGGTGCCGATCCAGCCGTACGCCTCGGCGGTGTCGGAGAACTTCACGCTCGCGGAGGTCATCGCGAACAGCACCGCGAGGACGGGGGCGATGCCGACGCCCGCGACGAGGAGGGTGCCGCCCAACCACCACACGTTCAGCGACGCGATGGTCAGGGCGAGGCCGACGGCGACGATCAGCATCCGGCGCGCCATCGCCCAGCGCCCGATCGGGATGTTGCCGAAGGCGAGGCCGCCCGCGAGGCTGCCGACGGAGAACACGGCGAGCACGAGGCCGGCCTCGAGCCCGTGGTCGCCGAACGTCGCGACCACGCCGGCTTCGACCGCCGCGCAGGCACCGATGAGGAGGAAGCCGATGACCGTGGCCAGCAGCACGGTCGGGCGGGTGAGGACCTTCCCGAAGCGGCGCTTGCTGCGCGGGATGCGGACCCGGCCGACCTCGGGGGACATGATGAACCACGCGCCGCCGCCCACGAGGATCGCCACGATGACGATCAGCGCCTCCCAGGTGCCGATCTGGGTCGCCACGAAGGTGATCAGCACCGGCGCGATGATCCAGATGATCTCCTGCAGCGACGCGTCCAGCGAGTAGAGCGGGGTGAGCTGGCGGGAGTTGACGAGCTTGGGGTAGATGGTGCGGGCGGCCGACTGCACGGGCGGCGTCGACATGCCGGCGATCGCGCCCAGCACGAGATAGGCGGGGAAAGCCATCGGCACGAGCGCGATGATCAGGAGCGCCACCGCGCAGACCGCGGTGGTCAGGGTGAGCACGCGCCGCATGCCCCAGCGGCCCATCCAGCGGCTGGTGACCGGGCCCGACACCGCCTGACCGATCGAGCTCGCGGCGAGCACCAGGCCCGCGAGGCCGTAGGAGCCGGTGAGGTGCTCGATGTGCAGCAGCAGGGCGAGGCTCGTCATCCCGTTCGGGAACCGTGCCGTCAGCTGTGCGGCGATGATGCGAAGCACCCCGGGGGTGCGCAGGAGATCGCCGTAAGCCGCCACGGTCATCAATCGTAAGCGCCGCCCCCGACGCCCCACGAGTGTGTCCGCGGGCGTGACCTGCGCGACACGCCGGGGGCGCAAACTCACAGCCGGGGGAAGGCCCCCGACGCCGCCCTGTGGGAACCGTGCGCCCGGGCGGAGTGAAAAGGCCGTCGTTCAGCCGTTTTGCAGGCTTCGGCGATGTCGGAGGGGTGTGGATGAATCGGTGGACAACCTGTGTTGTACATGGGGAGGACAGTGGAAAAATCACATGGATGTAACTACTACCCCTTGTGGTGCTTCCCGATGTCCATCCCCATATGTAGTATTGAGATCCCGGCGGCGGAAGCGGCCGGAGACACCACCGAAAGAGGGGAGAGGGCCCGGATCATGGCGATCACCGTTTACACCAAGCCTTCCTGCGTCCAGTGC
>JAEZSU010000083.1 GCA_023421635.1 Actinomycetes bacterium
CAGCTCGTCCTGCAGTTCGTCCGCCTCCTCCGGCTCGTCGCCGTCCTCGTCGGCGCGCTCGTCGCGGAACCGCAGCGACCGCACGACGACCGGCAGCGTGAGCCCCTGCAGCAGCAGGCTGATGATCGCCACGAGGAACGCGACGAAGATGAGCAGCGACCGCGCCTCGGTGTCGGTGGGGAGCGTCTGCGCCGCGGCGAGGGTGACGACGCCCCGCATCCCCGCCCACACGATGATCGTGCCGTGCTTCCAGCCGAGCGGCGACTCCCGGTAGTAGTCCAGGTCCGCGGCCATCCGCGACAGGCGCCGGCGCAGCACCGAGATCCGCCACGTCAGGTGCGCGGTGCCGCCGCGCCGGGGTGGGACGTCGCCGCGGGCCACCGCATCCAGCCGCTCGCCCATCCGGTGGATGTCCTCGTGGGTGAAGCGTTTCGCGCGCCTGCCCTGCCCCCAGATGAGGACGGTGACGTACAGCGCCCGGACGGCCAGCACGATCCCGAGCGCCGAGAACGCCAGCCACGTGCCGTTCCACAGGCCGCCATGCTCGGTGAGGTTCCGTGAGACGACGTCGGTGAGCTCCAGCCCCATCACCAGGAACACGCCGCCCTCGAGGAGCAGCTCGATCGTGCGCCAGTTCAGGCGGTCCGACAGGCGCTGCTCCGGGGTGAACCAACGGGCGGCGCCCTGGCCGGTGACGATCCCGGCAACCACCGCCGCCACGAGGCCGGAGCCGCCGAGCTCCTCGGTGGGGATGTAGGCGATGAACGGCACCGCGAAGCTCAGCGCCGTGTTCGCGGCGGAGCTGCCCACCCAGGCACGCACCCGCAGGTTCAGCACGCCCACGACGGCGCCGATCACGAGCGCCAGCAGCACGCCCCACGCGAAGGTGCCGACCGTGAGGCCCCACGAGAATCCGCCGGCGATGGCGATCGTCGCGGTGCGCAGCAGCACCAGCGCGGTCGCGTCGTTGAGCAGGCTCTCGCCCTCGAGCATCGTCACGACGCGGGGCGAGATGCCCATCCGTTTCACGATGCCGGTGGCGACCGCATCCGTCGGGCTGAGGATCGCGCCGAGGGCCACTCCGACGGGGAACGGCAGCCCCGGGACGACGAGGGTGAAGAAGAGGCCGAGGATGAGCGAGCTGACCACGACCAGCAGCACCGACAGACCGGCGATCGGGGTGAAGTCGCGACGGAACTCGAGCGCCGGCAGGTTCACCGCGGCGGAATACAGCAGCGGCGGCAGCACCCCGACGAGGATCCACTCCGGGTCGATCGCGGGGATGTCGGGGACGAACGGCGTCGCCGCGAGCACGAGCCCGATCGCGACGAGGACGAGCGGTGCGGAGATGTTGATGCGGCGGCCGAGGGCGGTCACCGCGACGATGAGCACCACGCCCAGCACCACGACGATGAGGGTCTCCATCGCTGCTTCCTTCCTCGCCTGCGGGGGACGCGCCAGCGCTGCACCGCCCGGCATCCCGGCGGCGCGTGGACGGCGCAGTACCGTGAGCCTATGACGGTGAGTGAACTGGATGGGGTGTTGTACCCCCCGATCGAGCCGTACGAGACCGGGATGCTGCTCGTGGGCGACGGCAACCGGGTGTACTGGGAGCAGTCGGGCAACCCCGACGGCAAGCCGGTCGTGTTCCTGCACGGCGGCCCGGGCGGCGGCACGAGCCCCTGGCATCGCCGGTTCTTCGATCCGGAGCGGTACCGGATCGTGCTGTTCGACCAGCGCGGATGCGGGCGCAGCACGCCGCACGCGAGCGAAGCCGACGCGGACCTCACGCACAACACCACATGGCACCTCGTCGCCGACATCGAGCTGCTGCGCCGGAACCTCGGCATCGACGCCTGGCAGGTGTTCGGCGGGTCGTGGGGGAGCACGCTCGCGCTCGCGTACGCCCAGGCGCATCCCGAGCACGTCACCGAGCTGGTGCTGCGCGGGGTGTTCACGCTGCGGCGGGCGGAGCTCGAGTGGTTCTACGAGGGCGGGGCGTCGGCGATCTTCCCCGACCGGTGGGAGGACTACCTCGCCGTCATCCCGGTGCTCGAGCGGGCGCACCTCATCGAGGCGTACCACCGGCGGCTGTTCGACCCTGACCCGGCCGTGCACCGCCCCGCGGCGGTGGCGTGGACCACGTGGGAGGCGGGCACGGTGAACCTCCGCCCAGACCCGGCGACGATCGAGGGGATGGCGGAGCCTGAGCATGCGACCGCGTTCGCGCGTATCGAGAACCACTACTTCATCCACGGCGGCTGGCTCCGCGAGGGGCAGCTGATCGAGGATGCCGCCCGCATCCGTCACATCCCCGGCGTCATCGTGCAGGGCCGGTACGACGTGTGCACGCCGATCATGACCGCGTGGGACCTGCACCGGGCGTGGCCCGAGGCGGACCTCGTGGTGGTGCCGGACGCCGGGCATTCCGCGAGCGAGCCCGGCATCGCCGCCGCGCTCCGCGCCGCGACCGACCGCTTCGCCGCCTGACCCCCGCATCCCCGCATCCCTCACCCAGGGGGCGGGTCAGCGGGCGGCGCGGAGGAGGTCGGCGGCGACCTCGCCGATGATGATCGCGGGCGCGTTCGTGTGCCCGCGGATCACGGTGGGGATGACGGACGCGTCCGCCACCCGCAGGCCCTCCACCCCGCGCACGCGCAACTCCGGGTCGACCACGGATGCGGCGTCCGCTCCCATGCTGGCGGTCCCCACCGGGTGGTACAGCGTGTGCGCATGACGGCGGATCGAGGTCTCGATGAGTTCGTCGTCCGGCATCCGCTCGCCGCCGTCCGGCTGGATCCACCCGCCGGTCGTGACCTCGCGGAGCGCCGGCGTGCGCAGCAGGCCGAGGCACGCCCGCACCCCCTCCCGCAGCGTCGCAAGGTCGATGCCGTCCGGATCGCTGAGGTACGCGGGGTCGATGAGCGGTGCGGCGAACGGATCGGCGGACGCGAGCCGGATGCTGCCGCGCGACCGCGGCCGCAGGAGGATCGCACCGACCGTCAGCCCCTCCGCCGGGAGCGGCACGAGTCCCTCGCCGATGTAGGGCGCCGCGGCGAAGATGATCTCGATGTCGGGGAGGTCGTCCGGGGTGCCGGACCGCTCCGCCACGTCGGTGCGGACGAACCCGTAGCCCTCCGCGACGTTGGAGGTCAGCATCCCCATCCGTCCGGAGAGGAAGCGCAGCAGCTGCCCGCGCCTCTCCGCGCCGAAGAGGGTGCCGCCGTGCGCGGCGGGGGCGAGCCCCGCGACGAGGTGGTCCTGCAGGTTCGCACCGACGCCGGGGGCATCCACCCGGACCGGGATGCCGTGCTCGGCGAGGTGCTCGGCCGGACCGATGCCGGAGAGCATGAGCAGCTGCGGGGTGTTGATCGCGCCGCCTGCGAGCACCACCTCGCGCGTCGCGGTCACCTGCCGGGTGATGCCGGCGATGTCGGCGTACACCCCGGTGGCGCGGCCGCCGTCGAAGGTGACCCGGCGCACCTGCGCGCGGGTGAGCACGCGGAGGTTCCGCCGGCGGCGCGCGGGACGGAGGTACGCGTCGGCGGTCGAGGCGCGCATGCCGCGGTGCTGGGTCACCATGGTCTGTGCGAAGCCCTGGCCCGCGGGCAGGTTGGCGGCGGTGACCGCGTGGCCGGCCTGCCGCGCCGCTTCGAGGAACGCCGCCGTGTGCGGCCGGGGGTCGCGCTGGTGCTCCACGGCCTGCGCGCCGGCGGTGCCCTGCGAGGGGTCGGCCGGGTCGGTCGTCCGCTCGGCGCGGTGGAAGTACGGCACGAGCGCGTCCCAGCTCCACCGTTCGCCCGCCGCCTCCGCCCACTCGTCGTAGTCGGCGGCGAACCCGCGGATCCACATCATCGCGTTCAGCGACGACGAGCCGCCCAGGGTCTTGCCTCGCGGCCAGTACACGGTGCGGCCGTCGAGCTGCGGCTGCGGCACGGTGTCGTAGTTCCAGTCGTACGGCCCGCGGAACAGGCGTGAGAAGGCCGCGGGCACGTGCAGTTCGAGCGCCCGGTCCGGGCCGCCCGCCTCGAGCAGCAGCACCGTCACCGACGGATCCTCGCTCAGCAGCGCCGCGAGGGCGGCACCGGCGGAACCCGCGC
>JAEZSU010000103.1 GCA_023421635.1 Actinomycetes bacterium
GAAGGTGACCGCGGCGATCGCGAGCGCGCCACCGAAGACGGCGGCGCCCAGCGCGACCCGCAGGAGCACGCTCCACACGCCCGGCCAGGTGTCGGCGAACGGGGTGACGGCGCCGGTCAGCCACGGCAACTGGAACGCCAGTGCGACCAGCGCGGCGCCGAGGACGAGGCTGACGATCGCCGCGGGGACGAGGCCGAGGAACATGAGCCCCGGCCGCCGCCACCAGCCGAACCCGCGGCAGAGCAGCGCCACGCCGTGCGCGAACCCGCGGGCGGCAGCGGGCGGCCTGGCCGGCGCGCTCACCAGCCGTGCTCCAGCACGTGGGCGAGCGTGTCGACGAAGACGTCGGCGCTGGCGCGCGAGAAGCACATCGGCGGCTTCACCTTCAGCACGTTCTGATGATCGCCCGTCGGCTGGGCGAGGACGCCGAGCCCGCGCAGTCGCGCGCAGATCGCGGCGGTCTGCCCGGTCGCCGGTGTCCACGCCTCGCGGTCGGTGACGAACTCCGGGCCGAGGTAGAACCCCGAGCCGTGCACCGTGCCGACGAGCGCGGGCTCGCCGGCGAGCGCCGAGAGCCGGGCCTTGAGATAGACGCCCACCTCGCGTGCCTGCTCCTGCAGCTGCTCGTCGCGGATGGCGTCGAGCACCGCCAGGCCGACGGCGCAGGAGACGGGGCTGCCGCCGGCGGAGGAGAAGAAGTAGCCCCCTGCGCGGTACGCGTCCGCGATGGCACGGGTGGTCACGACCGCGCCGAGCGGATGCCCGTTGCCCGCAGCCTTCGCCACCGCGACGATGTCGGGCACGACCCCCTGCTGCTCGAACCCCCAGAACGTGTCCCCGAGCCGGCCGAAGCCCACCTGCACCTCGTCGGCGACCGTCAGCCCGCCCGCGGCGTGCACGGCGTCGAACACCTCACGGAGGTACCCCTGGGGGAGCGGCACACCGCCCGCGCTGCCCGACACTGCCTCCGCGATGAAGGCCGCCGGCGGCCGCCCTGACGCTGCCAGCCGGGCGATCTCGGCGGCCGCCTCCGGTCCGTAGCGGTGCGCCTCGTCGCCGCGGTGACGCCCGCGGAACGGGTTCGGCATGTCGACCGTGTGCACCCAGCCGGGCCGGGTCTGCAGGGCCGCGGGGTTGTCGGCGACCGAGGTGGAGACCGCATCCGACAGGTAGGTCCACCCGTGGTACGCCTCGCGCATCGCCACGACGTCGAGCCGTCCGCTGGCCGCCTGCGCGAGTCGCAGCGCCAGATCCACCGCCTCCGACCCGGAGTTCACGAGGAACACGGTGTCGAGCGGCTCGGGCAGGAGGGCTGCCAGCCGCTCGGCGTACTCGACGACCGCCGGGTAATGGAAGCGGGAGTTCGTGTTCAGCATCCGCGACTGGGCGGCGGCCGCCGCGACGACGCCCGGGTGGGCGTGCCCCACGGCGGTGACGTTGTTGAGGGTGTCGAGGTAGACGCGGCCGTCCTGGTCGACGAGGTACTCCCGCCAGCCGCGCACGAACACCGGCGGGTCGTCGTAGTAGTGCTCCTGCACCGTCGCGAACACGGCGTCGCGGCGGCGGAGGAGGTCCGCCGCGTCGAGCCGTGCGGGCGCCGGCGGGACGTCCGCGATGAGGGGTGTCGGGTCGGGGACGACCGTGTGCCACGCGTCGAAGAGCGAACGCGTGACGAACGGCGGCGCCGCCTCGCCCGTCTGCACCCATCCGGTGGCGGTCATGACGCCGAGGAACTGCCCGGCTGTGACCGGGCCCGGCGCGATGCCGACCTCGACGCCGTCGATCCGCAGCCGCGTGGGGCCGCCCGTGAGGACGATCCGGTCGTCGTCGATCCGCGCGACCGCGTCCCACGGTGCATGGACCGCCAGTGGCGCCGCCGTGGTCACGCCCACGCCGATCGTCGTGTTCGCCGGCTCATCGGTGGACGGCGCGGGGGAGCGGGTGAGACGGCTCTCGCCGAACCGTGTGAGGACGACGTCGGCGCCGTCCGTCAGCGCCTCCGCGACGAGCGCGTCCTCCACGTCCGGCTCCATCCAGCGGCCCTCGTCGAGCGCGGACGAGGTCGCCGAGAGGTCGAGCACCCGGATGCGGCGGGCTTCCGCATCCGGAAAGAGCGCCGTCGCGGCGGGCAGCGTCGCGGGGCGCACGGGCTGCCCGACGGCCGCCGCGACCAGCGCGGTGCCCACCTCGATCGGCATCGTGAGCGCATGCTCGAGGATGCGGCGCTCTCCCGCGAGGTTCCCGGCGGCGTACGCGTTCTGCGGGTCGGCGGCGAGCACGTGGTGGGCGCTCGCGACCAGGGTGGTGGCCCGCAGGACGAGGAGCGGCCAGAACGCCGTCACCTCCGCGGAGGTCAGCGGCCGCAGCTCGGCGTACGCCCGCACCGCCTCGAGCGCTGCGGGCACGGTGAGGCCGTCGTGGTGGAGCAGGGAGGAGAACGTGATGACGATCTCGCCCACCGTCCACGTGCGGGTGAGGTCGCCGAGGTCGATGAGCCCGTCCGGGATGCCGTCCGGCGCGGTCACCACGTTGTCGTCGGTGAGGTCGCCGTGGATCGGCTGCACCGGCAGGTCGGCCGCGACGGCGTCGATCCGCCGCTGCGCGTCCACGGCCGCGTCCGCGAACAGCTCACGGTGCCCGTCGTGCGGCACGCTCGGCAGCAGCTCCCGGAGCGCTGCCGGCGCGTGGCGCAGATCCCACTGCTGCATCCGCTCGACGCCGGGGTGGGTGAAGTCGGCGAGGGCCAGGTCGGTCTCGGCGGCGAGCCGGCCCAGGGCGCGGACCGTCGCCGGGCGGAGGTAGCGGTCGCCCGAGAGGGTGTCGCCCTCGAGGAAATCGAGCAGGCGTGCCGAGACGGTCGCGTCGCCGAGGGCGATCGTCCGGACGGTGCTGCCGTCCGCGGCGCGGCGCGCGAGCGGTGCGCGGATCCCTCCGCGGGCGTGGATACGGGCGGCCGCTTCGGACTGCGCCTCGAGCTCCACGGCGGTGACGGCGGGGTTCGCGAGTTTCAGCAGCATCCGCGGTGAGCCGTCGTGCGGTGTGAGCAGCACGTTCCGGTCCTGGTGACTGCCCAGCGAGCGGGCCGTCGCGGCGACGCCGAAGTGCTCGGCGGCGAGGCGGGCCGCCGTGTCGTCGTCGACCGGGGGCGGAGCGTCAGGGACGAGGGGCGCAGCTGCAGGCACGGGCATCATCGGTCTCCGGGTCTCGATGCGTCGAGCGTACTGGCTGCGTCGCCCGGGAATAGCCTGTGGAGCTCCGTCGTTATCTTGATACGAATGGCCTCAACTTCGTAAACTTGAGGCTGATCGACTCAGATTCAGGAGACTTCATGTCGGAAGACATCACCCCCGACGGGACGGACGCCCAGGGCGCATTCGACGAGTTCCTCGCGCGCTACCTGGACGCCGAGCGCGCGCGGGCAGCGCGCTCCATCGACATCAGCCGCTTTCTCGCCGCGAAGACGCAGGAGATCCTGCAGTCCGCCGGGCGATACGCGCTCGGTCGCGGCCAGCGGGAGCTCGACGCCCTCCACGTCCTGCACGAACTCGTGGGCGCATCGCCGGTGCGCGAAGCCGTGACCCGGATCGGCGCAGACCCGGCACGCATCGTCCGCGCCGTCGAGGAGCGGCTCCCCGCCGCATCCCCGGCCGCCGACGTGGAGGCCGCCGTCATCACCCCGTCCGCACAGCGTGCGCTGTTCCACGGGTACCAGGTGGCGCGCTCGTCCGGCTCGACCTACGTCGGTCCCGAGCACCTCTTCTTCGCGCTGGTCCTCGGCCAGGACGCGCCCGCCGGCCAAGTGCTGGCGGAGGCAGGGGTGACCGCCGAAGCGCTCACCCAGGGGGTCCGCGAGCCCGTCTCGCCCGCATCCGCCCCGGACGGAACCGCCGAGCAGACGTCCGAGACGCCCATGCTGGAGCGCTTCGGCACCGACCTCACGGCGCGCGCCGCCGAAGGCAAGCTCGACCCGGTGATCGGCCGTGACGAGGAGATCGAGCAGGTCATCGAGATCCTCAGCCGGCGGACGAAGAACAACCCCGTGCTCATCGGCGAAGCCGGTGTCGGCAAGACCGCGATCGTGGAGGGGCTCGCCCGCGCGATCGTCGCGGACGCCGTGCCGGAGCAGCTGCGCGGCCGCAAGGTCGTCGCGCTCGACCTGCCCGCCATGCTCGCGGGTGCCCGCTACCGCGGCGACTTCGAGGAGCGGCTCACCCAGACCATGGACGAGATCGCCGCCCACTCCGGCGAGATCATCGTCTTCATCGACGAGGTGCACACCGTCGTCGGTGCGGGCGCGGGAGGAGAGGGCGCGATGGATGCGGGCAACATCCTGAAGCCCCGCCTCGCCCGCGGCGAACTGCACCTGGTGGGCGCGACCACGTTGTCCGAGTACCGCACGATCGAGAAGGACCCGGCACTCGAGCGTCGCTTCCAGCCCGTGAAGGTCGGCGAGCCCGGCCTCGAGGACGCCGTCGCGATCCTGCACGGCCTGCAGCCGGCGTACGAGGAGCACCACGGCGTGCAGTACACCGACGAGGCCATCCGTGCCGCCGTCGAACTCAGCGACCGGTACCTCACCGACCGCGTGCTGCCGGACAAGGCCATCGACCTCATCGACCAGGCCGGCGCGCGGCTCCGGCTGCGGCTGGGCGTCGCCGTCGACACCGAGGCGCTCATGGCGCAGCTGGCGACCCTCGAGG
>JAEZSU010000211.1 GCA_023421635.1 Actinomycetes bacterium
CGGCTGCAGGCGCAGGGCATCGAGGCGTACGGGGTCCCCCTCGACGTGACCGACCGTGCCGCGTACGCGGCCGCGGCGGACGCGGTCGAGGCCCACTTCGGCGACCCGGTCACGCTGCTGTTCAACACCGCGGGCGTGAACGGGTTCGGCCCGGTCGAGACCATGACCTTCGCCGACTTCGACTGGCTCCTCGGGGTCAACCTGGGCGGCGTCGTCAACGGCATGCTCACCTTCGTGCCGCGCATGATCGAGGCGGGCCGAGGCGGACACGTGGTCTCCGTGGCATCCGTCGGCGGTTTCGAGGGCGGCTACATGACGGCGCCGTACTCCGCCGCGAAGGCGGGCGTCATCAGCCTCATGGAGAGCTACTCGCACGTGCTGCCGACGCACGGCATCGGCGTGACGGTGCTGTGCCCGGCGAACATCCGCTCCAACATCTCCACGTCGCACGAGCTGCGCCCGGAGACCGCGGGTGCCACCGGCATCCGCACCGACGAGCAGTTCGTCTCGGCGCTGACCGAGGTCTACAGCCACGGCATGGACCCCGAGTCGCTGGCCATGCACCTCAAGCGCGCCATGGAGGCGGGTGAGCTCTACGCGATCCCCTACCCGGAGGTGCGCGAGGACCTCGAGCGGAAGTTCGGCAGTGTGCTGGACGCCATCCCGACGGAGGACGACCTCACCCCCGACGGGGCGAACGAACGGGTCGAGGCGCTCCAGGCGTTCCGGCGCGCCGCGGCCGACGCGGCGCGGCGGGCTTCTCAGTAGGATCGGGAGAGGCGCGCCGAGGCGCGCACCGTGTCTACGAAGGAGTGACATGGCATCTGCTGCATCGCCCAGGCTCAGTGACGCCGCGCGGTTCGACCCGGACCTGCGTGCGCAGGTCGGACGCGCGCGGACGGACTTCCTCGAAGGGCGGGCCTGGCAGGGCCCGGCGGGGGTGAGCCCGGAGATCTTCACGTCCTGGGTGCGCTCGCTGGAGCTCGGCGTCGACGCCGCCGGCACCGAGGTGCCGCTGAACCCGAACGCGGTGTCGCGCGCGCGGCGGCTCGTCGACGCGGCGAGCCCGATCATGCAGAGCCTCGCCGACCAGTGCAAGGACTCCGACGCGTGGGGGATGCTGCTCGACCGCGAGTGCGTGCAGGTCTACCCGCTGGTGGGCGACGAGCGCATCGTCCGCGAAGGGGAGCAGCGGGGCGGCGGCCTCGGCGCCACGTTCCAGGAAGCGGTCGTCGGCACGAACGGCGCCGGGATCTCCGCCGAACGACTGGAGAGCTTCCTCGTCGTGGGGGAGGAGCACTACCGGGAGGGCGAGCACAACCTCGCCTCCGTGGGCGTGCCGCTGCGGGACCCGTTCGGCCGCATGTCCGGCGTGCTGCTGATGTGCCAGCGGCTGGCCTCCGCCAACCACATGATCGTCCCGTACACCCAGACCCTCGCAGCGGCGATCGAGGAGCAGCTGGCGCTCGCCACCAGCGGCGACGAACGCGCGCTCTTCGAGGCCTTCGCGCGGCATTCCCGCCGCCCGTCGCTCGCCGTGGTCGGCATCAGCGAAGACGTGTACATCGCCAACAACGCCGCCCAGCAACTGCTGCGCGACGGCGCCGAGAACGACGCCCTCCGCGACGCCGTGCTGGGTGTTGCGGAGTCCGGGCGGTCACGGCTCATGACCCTCGCCTTCGAGGACGACCGCTACCGCGTGCACTGCCGCGTCGTCGGGCTCTCCGGCGGCAGGCACGGGGTCGTGGCATCCCTCAGCCGGGTCGCGCCGCCCACCGTGGTCGGCACCGGCGCGCAGCTGTCCCCCTCGCTGCCGGTGATCGACCCGGTCGCCCGTGCCAGGGAACTCGGGTTCCCCGCCCTCGTGAGCGGCGAGGCGGGGTCGGGGCGGGCCCACCGGGTGCGTGCCGTCGCAGCCGTGATCGAGA
The DNA here is from genome assembly GCA_023421635.1 of Actinomycetes bacterium. Taxonomy (GTDB): domain Bacteria; phylum Actinomycetota; class Actinomycetes; order Actinomycetales; family Microbacteriaceae; genus Microbacterium. Next base: position 1,929 of record JAEZSU010000211.1, read on the forward strand.
TCGACGCAGCGGACGCCGAGGTCGACGCCGCAGCCTGGCTCGACCGCTGCCGTGCGCTCGCGGCGCGGGGTGAAGTGCTGATCCGGCACCTCGACGCGCTGCCCGCACAGCTGCAGCCCGCTGTCCTGGACCTCGTCCGCACGGCGCCGTCCTGGGTGTCGGCGACGGTGACGGCGGTCACCCCGGAGCTGGAGTCCGCGTTCCCGGTGACCGTCCAGGTGCAGCCCCTGCGGGAGCGCACGACGGAGCTGCCGGGCATCGTGGCGGCGCTGCTGGAGGACCTCGGCGCACCGCGGGTCCGCCGCACGCCCGAGGTGATGAGCATCCTCGCCCGTCACCCGTGGCCCGGCAACGTCGCGCAGCTGCGGCGCCTCCTCGCCGGCATCCTGGTCCGGCTCGAGGGGGAGGTCATCACGATCGACGACCTGCCGCGCGAGATCGCGAACAGCGGCCGGCGCCAGCCGTCCGAAGGACTGCTCGCACGGACCGAGCGCGAGCTCGTCTACGACGCGCTGCGCGAGGCGAACTGGAACCGCGACGCGGCGGCGAGGATCCTCGGTATCTCGAGGGCCACGATGTACCGCCGCATCCGCCAGTTCGGGTTCCAGATCCCCAGCAGCCGCTGACGGAGCCTGGTCAGACCGCGCCGCCGTGCGCCGCGATGACCCGCTTCGCGCCGTCCTTCACGACCTCCACCTGCTCGCGCACGATGCGCTGCGCCTCGGCGACGTCGCGCCGCTCCAGCGCCTCGGTGAGCGTCGGGACGAATGTGGGGCCGAGCCGGCGCTGCCAGTCGTCGGCCTCGTAGGTCTCGCGCCAGACGGTCGCCACGTTCAGCGCGCGGAAGCTCGCCGTGAGCTTGCGCGATCCGGCCAGGTCGACGATCGCGGCGTGGTAGTCCAGGTTGAGCTCCAGGAACTGCTCCAGCGTGGCCGCCGAGGTGGGCAGCGCGGTCAGCAGCAGGTCGCTGAGACGCCGGATGCGCTGCAGCTGCTCGTCCGTCGCGTCGCACAGGTGGCGTTCGATGACGCCGTTCACGATGGTGACACGGTCGCCGTAGAGCTTGTCCACGAGCGCTGCGGTCATCGGGGTCGGCGTGTAGCCGCCGGACGCGCCCTTCTCCACGAGCGACTCGGTCGCCAGCCGCAGCAGGGCGTGGTCGATCATCGCGGGCTCGAGGCGCAGGGATGCCGCGACGGCGTCGA
>JAEZSU010000252.1 GCA_023421635.1 Actinomycetes bacterium
GACCCGGTGTTGCGCAGTTCGCGGAGCTGTCGCCGCGTCAGCGGCGGGGTGCTCGGCTGGTCAGGAGTGCTCATGCCTTGCTCCGATAGAGGTGATGCTTCGCAATGTACTGGACGACCCCATCAGGGACGAGGTACCACACCGGCTTACCCCGACTGACCCGATCGCGACAGTCGGTGGACGAGATCGCCAGCGCGGGGATCTCGAGCAGGCTGACCCGGTCGGGCGGAACGCCGACGGCGGAGAGGGTGTGCCCTGGGCGGGAGACGGCCACGAAGTGCGCCAGGTCCCACAGTTCATCATGGTCCCGCCAGCTGAGAATCTGCGCCACGGCGTCTGCGCCCGTGATGAAGAACAGCTCCGCGTCGGGCCGTTCGCGCTTGAGATCCCGGAGGGTGTCGATCGTGTAGGTCGTGCCCGCCCGGTCGAGGTCCACCCGGCTGACGCTGAAGTCCGGGTTCGACGCGGTCGCGATGACCGTCATCAGGTACCGGTGCTCGCTGGCCGAGACCGCCTGCTTGTGCCAGGGCTGCCCGGTCGGGACGAAGACGACCTCGTCGAGAGCGAAGGATGCGGCGACCTCGCTCGCCGCGACCAGGTGTCCGTGGTGGATGGGATCGAACGTCCCGCCCATCACCCCGATCCGCGGGGCGCGCTGCGCCGTCATGGAGATCAGTGGCCGTGGCCGCTGTGCTGCAGATCCTTCGCGTGCTGCTGCGCGTAGACCTCCGCCTTGTGCGCGTGACGGTTGGCGACGTTGCGGTAGGAGAGGGCGACCATCGCAAGGGCGAAGAAGACCACCAGCGCGATGATGGGATACACCAGCGTGTCGAGCATCACGTTCCCGTGGTGCTCGGCCTCTTCGGCGACGGCCAGCAGCGTGGCGAAAGTCATCGGGTCTCCTTCACAGCGTGAATCGGCGGTCGGGCCAGTCTATCGGGTCAGCCCCGCACCTGACCGTCACCCCGCGCCAGCCACTTGTGGCTGGTCAGCTCGGGGAGGCCCATCGGCCCCCGGGCGTGCAGCTTCTGCGTGGAGATGCCGACCTCGGCGCCGAAGCCGAACTCGCCGCCGTCGGTGAAGCGGGTCGACGCGTTCGCCATGACGACCGCGGAGTCCACCTCGGCGAGGAACCGCTCGGCGGCCGCGTCGTCGTCGGTGATGATCGACTCGGTGTGGTGGGTGGAGTAGGTGCGGATGTGCTCGAGCGCGTCGTCGAGGCCGTCGACGACACGCATCGCGATGTCGAGGCTCAGGTACTCGGCGGCCCAGTCCGCATCCTCCGCCGGCACGACGTGGTCGGCGCGGGCGGCGATCGCCTCGTCCCCGTGCACGGTGACCCCGGCGTCCTGCAGCGCCGCGACGACGGGTGCGACGAGGCGGTCGGCGGCGTCGCGGTGGACGAGCACCGTCTCGACCGCGTTGCAGACGCTCGGGCGCTGCGCCTTCGCGTTCACGACGATGTCACGGGCGCGCTCCAGCGGCGCGGTCGCGTCGAGGAAGATGTGGACGACCCCGGCCCCCGTCTCGATGACGGGCACGGTCGACTCGGTCACGACCCGCTCGATGAGCGCCGCGCTCCCCCGCGGGACGAGCACGTCCACGAGTCCGCGGGCGTGCATGAGCTCGGCAGCGCCGTCACGGCCGAACTCGTCGATGGTCTGGATCGCCTCGGGGTCGACGCCCTGTTCGGCGAGGGCGCCGCGCATCGCGTGCACCAGGGCGGCATTGCTGCGCTCGGCCGCGGTCCCGCCGCGGAGCACGACCGCGTTGCCGGAGCGGAGGGCGAGCGCGGCGATGTCGACGGTGACGTTCGGGCGCGCTTCGTAGATGGCACCGACGACGCCGAACGGGACGGACACCTTGGTCAGGCGCAGACCGTTCGGGAGCGTTCGCTCGTCGAGCACGCAACCGACCGGGTCGGGCAGCTCGGCGACGTCGCGAACGGCCGCGGCGAGCGAGGCGACGCGGCCCTCGTCGAGCCGCAGGCGGTCCTGCAGCGCCTCGGACAGCCCGCCCTCACGGCCGCGGCGAAGGTCCTCCGCGTTGGCGGCGACGATGTCGGCGGTCGCCGCCTCGATCGCGTCGGCGATGGCGCGGAGCACGTCCGTCTTGCGGGTGTCGGAGAGCAGTCCCACCGAGCGCGACGCCGCCTTCGCGGCGGCCATCCGGTCACGGGCCGTCGTGGTCACCAGGGTCATCGCGCCAGTCTATCGGCGCGGCTGCGCCACCGGTCCGGTGACCGGATGCGGCTCGACCGCGGGGTCCGGCTCGAACCAGGTGCCGATCTCGGCACCCGCCAGCGCCTCACCGACGAGCTCCGCACCGGTCACCAGCACGCCGACGCCCGCGGCGGCGGCGAGGCGCGCCGCAGAGACCTTGGTCGCCGCTCCCCCGGTACCCACGCTGTTGACCACGACGGAACCGAACTGGAACCCGGCGAGGTCGTCGCCGAACGCCACGCGATCGATGGGGGCCGCACCGGGCTCGTCCGGCGGCCGGGTGTACAGGCAGGTGATGTCGCTGAGGAGCACGAGCGCGTCCGCACCGATGAGTTCCGCGACGAGGGCCGCGAGGCGGTCGTTGTCGCCGAAGCGGATCTCGTGGGTCGCGACCGTGTCGTTCTCGTTGACGATCGGGAGGATGCGCAGCCCCAGCAGGCGCTCCATGGCCCGACCCGCGTTGGAGCGGTGGGTGGGGTCCTCGAAGTCGCCCGCGGTCAGCAGCACCTGCCCTGCGACGATCCCGAACGGCCGGAGCGAGCGCTGGTAGCGGTAGATGAGCACGTTCTGCCCGACCGCCGCCGCCGCCTGCTGCGTGGCGAGGTCGGTGGGGCGGGTGTCGAGTTCGAGGAACGGCATCCCCGTCGCGATGGCGCCGGAGGAGACCAGCACCACCTCGGTGCCGCGCGCGTGCGCGGCCGCGAGTGCCTGCACGATCGGTTCGATCTGCTCGGCGTTCTCCCCGCTGATCGAGGACGATCCCACCTTGACGACGATCCGCCGTGCGGTGGCCAGTTCGCTGCGCTCGCGTGCGGTCACTCGGCCCCCTCGATCCGTTCGGCCTCCAGCTCCGCGCGCGCGGCGGCCTTGGCATCCATGCGCTCGTGGTAGCGCTCGCGACGCTGGGACGTGGTGCGGCGCGGGTTCATGTCCAGACGCGGGTCGGTGCCGCGCGGGGCGGTCATGAGCTCGGCAGCGGACGAGAGCGTCGGCTCCCAGTCGAAGACGATGCCGTCGCCCTCGCCGATGACGACCGTCGCACCGGCGACCGCACCGGCGCGAAACAGCTCGTCCTCGACGCCCAGCCGGTTGAGCCGGTCCGCGAGGTAGCCGACGGCCTCCTCGTTCTGGAAGTCGGTCTGCTGCACCCACCGCACCGGCTTCTCGCCGAGCACGCGGTAGACGTTGCCGTACGTGCCGCCCTCGACCCGCACCGTGAACTCGCGCTCGGCGCCCTTGGGCCGGATGATGACGCGCTCGGCCGCAGGGGCCTGCGCCTGTGCGACGCGGTGCTCCTCGACGATGGAGGCGAGCGCGAAGCTCAGCTCACGCAGTCCCGCATGGCTCACCGTGGAGATCTCGAAGACCCGGAATCCGCGGGCTTCGAGCTCGGGGCGCACGAAGGCGGCGAGTTCGGCCGCATCCGGCACGTCGATCTTGTTCAGCGCGACCAGCTGCGGGCGCTCCAGCAGCGGCACCTGCCCCGCGGGGACGGGGTAGGCGGCGAGCTCGCCGAGGATGACATCGAGGTCGCTGATCGGGTCGCGGCCGGGCTCCAGGGTGGCGCAGTCGAGCACGTGCACGAGCGCCGTGCACCGCTCCACGTGACGGAGGAACTCCAATCCGAGCCCCTTGCCCTCGCTGGCGCCCTCGATGAGGCCGGGGACGTCGGCGATCGTGTACCGCACGTCGCC